>JAYWGG010000338.1:0-11654 GCA_043778415.1 Saprospiraceae bacterium | reverse complement strand
CTTCGCCGGGCGGCGTAGGAAGTGCGAGAAAAATAATTTCGGATTGAGCCACCGCCGCCGCCAAATCGGTCGTAAAATGCAAGCGTCCCTGCTTGGTGTTGCGCTCAAAAAGCGACTCCAATCCGGGTTCGTAAATCGGCACTTCACCCGCCTGCATTCGCTTGACTTTTTGCTCGTCAATGTCCACACAAACGACGTGATTGCCTGTTTCTGCGAAACAAGTACCCGTCACCAAACCAACATATCCGGTTCCTACGACTGCAATATTCATATAAAAAAGGGAAAAAATAAAATGGCTTCGCCGTTGATATGTCGCAGGGACTTATCGCCATTTAGGAATAAAATAATAAAGATTTGCTTGCGAATTATTCGCAAAAAACGTGAAATTATTTTCACAATATACTGATTAACAACAGATTATACTTTTTCTAACAAGGTCGTATCAACGGTCAAAATCATGGAATAACCCAAACTTTCCAACTCGATAATCATTTTGTTTCTGCCTTTCGAGGCAACGAGTTTGCCCTCCAAGCCAAACAAATTTCCGCTCGCAATTCTAACTTTGTCGCCTTCTACAAAACTTGTTTTTTCGACTTCTATTTCTACCGTTTCATCGCCTACTATGCGGCGCAAAATATCAATTTCAGCTTCTGGAATAGCAATTAAATTGCGTGAAAACTTAACGAAATTGAGTATGTGTTCTGTTTCCAAAACCTTTATATAGTCTGATTTTATGATTTTTACGAACACATAACCACCAATCAAAGGTAACTCGACAAGTCGAATTTTTCGGGTATATCTTCGCACTTTTTTTTGAATCGGCAAGTACGACTCCACTTGTTTGTGCGCCAACTGACTGACCACTATTTTTTCTGCTTTGGGTCGAGTGTAAACTGCAAACCAACGATGCTCGACGGTATCTAATTGATTCTCAATCGCTTGCGATTTCATTTATGGTCTGATTTGATATATTCTTTCAATTATTTCTACTACTTTCATACCTTCTACTGCATTGGTAGTCGCAACGCTTTTATGGTTCAAGACATCTACAACGTTTTGTATCACAAAAACGTGATTATTTTTTATATTTATTGTCTGAATTTCTTCCAACTCATAATTTTCGACATGACAATATTCCAATTTTTCCATGTACTGCCCTGCCACTTTTATACTGCCTTTGCTGCCAATAATAGTTATCGAACTTTCCAAATTTTTGTCCCAGACGGCGGTAGAATATTGCAAAGTGCCAGAGCCGCCGCTCAAAAAATCAAACAAAACAAAACCTGAATCTTCAAATTGTATAGAGTGTTGGTGCGCAAAATTGAACAGCCGAGATTGAATATTTGTGACATCTCCAAAAAGCCAAAAAAGCATATCTACGAAATGTGAAAACTGTGTAAAAAGTGTTCCGCCGTCCAATTTTTTGTCGCCATGCCAGCTATGTTGCTGATTATCAGCTTTATAGTATTTGTCATCTCTATTCCAAAAGCAGTTAGTTTGAACCAAAAAAATATCGCCCAATCGCTTTTCGTGAATCAATTTTTTTAGCCAAACCGAAATCGGTGCGTATCTATTTTGCATGACTCCAAAAATATGACGACCGACTTGAGCAGCTTTCGAAATCATCGCTTCGCAATCTGATTGGCTCAAAGCCATAGGTTTTTCGCAAACAATATGCTTTTGATAATCAAGAGCCAACAGCGACTGCTCGGCGTGCAAACCACTCGGAGAACAGATACAAACTACATCAATTTCGGTACATTTCTGGAGCATTTGTTCCAAGTCATAAAACACAGAAACGCCGCAACTCTCCGAATAATTATTTTTGTCTATGTCGCAAATTGCAATTAATTTACAATTTTTATTCGCCGAAATTACTTCTGCGTGGCGTTTTCCAATATGTCCGAAGCCAACGACGGCAAAATTAACAATCGTATCCATTTTATTTTTCAAATTCGATTTTTCGCACTATATTTCTTACCAGTTCATATCTTTCGCCGCTTTCTTTGCAAGTTGCTGTTCCGTTTTCTCCAAACTTTAAGCGATGTCCATATTCGCTGACCCAACCTATCTGTTTGCACGGATTACCGACCACGAGTGCGTAAGGTAAAATATTTTTTGTTACCACTGCGCCTGCGCCAATCATCGCGTATTCGCCTATCGTATTGCCGCAGACTATCGTGGCATTTGCGCCGACGCTCGCTCCTTTTTTTACAAAAGTCGGCAAAAATTCATTTTTTCTCACTATCGCACTTCTCGGATTGATGACATTGGTAAAAACCACCGAAGGTCCCAAAAATACATCATCTTCACAAGTTACTCCAGTATATATCGAAATATTATTTTGTACTTTTACATTATTTCCCAATATTACATCACTTGCAATTACTACATTTTGCCCAATATTGCAGTTTTCTCCGACTTCGCAAGATGTCATCAAATGGCTAAAATGCCAGATTTTTGTCCCCGCACCTATCCGACAGTTCTCGTCAATTATCGCAGTTGAGTGCGCAAAAAAGTCTTTATTTTCTGACATTATTCTTCTTTGTTCCAGAGCAAAAATGGTTCTACTTCAAAAGTATTCCAGTTAAGTAGCTGATATTCCATGTCACTGTATATCAAATATCTTATTTTTCTTTTGATTATTTTTTCTACTTTTCCTACCAACTCGAGCAAATAATTTTTATCAATCTCGCCGACAAAAATTAAGTCAATTATCGTACTGTCCAAGCCACGGGCAAACTCCCCGACCAGATAGACGGCATCGACATCACCCAACCGCTCAATGACGTTTTCGATGATGCTGTCAATACCGATTTGTTTGAGTAAAATACTATGGATTTCGTTGAAAAGTGGGTGTTTTACGTTGGCACGAAACATTTTTTTATTGCCTTGCAAAAAAGAACTCAACATACCTGCTTTTTCTAAAGCGTTGAGTTCCAAGCGAATAGAGTTGGAAGAGTCGCCAAAATCTCCTTCTAACCCACGAAGGTACGAAGTAGTCTTGCTGTTGAGAAAAAATTTCATCAACAGCTTGATTCTTGTCTTGGAAGATATTAGCGTTTCTATCATCGTTGATATTGAGTAGCAAAGTTACTCAATGTTAGACAAAAAAAGTGCTTTTTAGTCACTTTTTTTTCGTGGAGAATGCCTTTGTCACAAAAATTGTATATTGTGAATATTTACGCCGTCGCATCGCGAATTATTTTTCTGCCCACAACAAACACAGAACCCACCAAAACTCCGATGCCAATGCCTGTAATCAAAGCTATTAGTTTTGATTTTTTTTCCTTTTTCAAGGGCGCAACGGGCAGGTCAATCGCTTGGATAAAAGGCGTTTTATTTTTTAAAGAAAAATCCGCCATTTCTAAATTTTTGATAGCTTCGCCATACATGACTTGCAACATTCGCACGTCGCGCTCCAATCTCTGCCCAGTCAGTTTGGGCGCAGCAAACGCCAAACCCATATTGCTGTCGTCAAAGTTGGCTTTCGAGGATTCTTTTCCGCTTAAAAGTGCGTGGATAGAGTCGGTTTTATTTCGGAGCAGCGTGTAGGTAGATTGCTGTTTTTCGACCGTTTTGTCTATGTAGTAACTACTCAATTTTTCAAAAATCGTCCGCAACAAAACTACCGACAAGTCTTCCGAATTGGTCGTCAGCGAGAGCGTCATAATGCTCGTTTGCTTGTCGTTTGCGGAGCTAAAAATGGCATTTTTTCCCGTCAATTTAGCACAGGAAGCTATGACTGCCGCATTTTCTAACCGAGAAAATTTCGCAATACTATCTCTCGTAAACTGAAAATCATACAGTCCCGTCGTGTCTTTTGGCGAACTCCACTGCTTTAATTCCTTCCATTGGCTGATTAAATGATTGCCCAAATAGTCGTTTTTGCCGTCCACCGTCGCCTTGCTCAAAATCACGTCTTGCATAATATGGCGCGACTTGGCAAGTTCTAAAATTTTAAATAGGTTTTGTTCGCCACCGCCGCCACCGCCGCCCAAACCAAACGAGCCAAGCAAACCCGAAAGCATACCCATTCCGCCGCCCGTATCTTCGTTGAGCATAAAAGTCAGCGTGGCTGGATAGGTGATGGGCGTTTTGTAGGCTTCGTAAAACATATACGCCCCAAATAATATTGCTGCCACCAACAAAATATACCAACATCGGCGAATCTCTCGACTAAATTTTTTGACTTTTTCAATCAATTCTTTGAGCGTTATTTCATCGTTTTCGATTGGTTGGAGCGCATGATTTTCTTGCATTTTCTGAAATTATATTATCTAAAAACTATTTTTTCTTCCTTTCTCTTTTCTTACACATCGTAATTCAAGACAGGTGCGAGCCAGCGTTCTGCTTCTTCGCTGCCCATTTTTTTGCGCTCTGCGTAGTCTTCTACTTGGTCTTTTGCAATTTGTCCGAGTCCAAAATACTTGCTTTGAGGGTGTGAAAAATACCAGCCACTCACGGCGGCTGTAGGATACATGGCAAAATTTTCGGTCAGCACAATGCCTGTGTTTTTGGTAGCGTCCAACAGCTCGAACAAACAGCCTTTTTCGCTGTGTTCGGGACAGGCTGGATAGCCGGGCGCAGGGCGAATCCCTACATATTTTTCTTCTATCAAATCCTCGTTGGGCAAACTTTCGGCTGCTGCATAGCCCCAAAATTCTTTCCGAACTCGCTGGTGCAGTCGCTCCGCAAAGGCTTCCGCCAATCGGTCGGCAAGTGCTTTGAGCATAATCGCACTGTAATCGTCGAGTTCTTTCTCAAATTTTTCGACCCATTCTTCGATTCCGATACCTGCTGTGACGGCAAAAGCTCCTATATAATCCGCTTTTTGAGTTTCCACATTTGTCACAAAATCACTCAAACAATAATTAAATTGTCCGGGTGCTTTTTGGTTTTGCTGCCGAAGATGGTGCAAAGTAGCCTTGACTTGCGCACGTTTTTCGTCCGTGTAAACGAAAATATCGTCTATTCCGTTGCTATTCGCAGGAAAAAATCCTATCACGCCAGCTGCCGAAAGCCATTTTTCGTCTATTATTCTGCGCAGCATACTTCGAGCGTCGTTGTAGAGTTTTTTACACTCCACTCCGACGATTTCGTCCTCCAAAATAGCAGGAAATTTGCCCGCCAACTGCCAGCTTCCAAAGAATGGAGTCCAATCTATATATTCACAAAGTTCTTCTAAATCGTAATTTTCAAAAACTTTTGTTCCCAAAAATGTCGGGCGAGGCGGCGTATAATTTTCTATCTCGAGCGGCAATTTGTTGGCTCGAGCTTGCTTGACCGTCAAATACTTTTTGGCAGACTTGCGGTCGCCACGCAATTTTCGGAGTGTTTCGTACTCATTTTTTACGTTCAAAATATAGTTAGAGCGACTATTTTCATCGTTAGAAAGTAAGGCACTGGCTACAGCGACACTCCGCGAAGCGTCCAAAACATGGACTATCGGACCTCGATAGTGTGGCTCGATTTTTACCGCCGTGTGGGTTTTGGAGGTCGTGGCTCCGCCGATGAGCAACGGAATTTTGAAGCCCTGCCGCTCCATTTCCTTCGCCACGTACACCATTTCGTCGAGCGAAGGCGTTATCAAACCACTCAAACCGATGATATCCACTTGGTGTTCGCGGGCGGCTTTCAGGATTTTGTCGGCAGCCACCATTACGCCCATATCTATTATTTCAAAATTATTGCAGCCCAAAACGACTCCAACAATATTTTTCCCGATGTCGTGCACGTCGCCCTTGACGGTCGCCATCAAAATCCGTCCTTTTTTATTCATTGCGCCGCCCAACTTTTGCGCCTCTATATATGGCGTAAGATAGGCGACGGATTTTTTCATTACTCGCGCACTTTTCACGACTTGCGGCAAAAACATCTTACCGCTACCGAACAAATCGCCCACGATATTCATACCGTCCATCAACGGTCCCTCGATAATTTGTATCGGACTGCTGTATTTTTGGAGTGCTTCTTCGGTATCTTCATCTATAAAATCGGTAATTCCTCGCACCAATGCGTGTGCCAAACGTTTTTCCAGCGGCTGGTCGCGCCACGAAAGGTCTTTGATGATGACTTTTCCGCCGCCTTTTAGATTTTCGGCGAATGATGTCAATGCCTCCGTAGCATTTTCGTTTTTATTGAATAAAACATCTTCCACGAGCTGGAGCAAATCCTTATCCACTTCTTCATAGACTTCGACCATGCCTGCGTTCACGATTCCCATATCCATACCTGCTTTGACGGCGTGGTAAAGAAATGCGGAGTGCATCGCCTCGCGCACTTTGTCGTTCCCGCGAAAAGAAAAAGAAATATTGCTCACGCCGCCACTTATTTTCGCACCCGGACAGCGTTTTTTGATTTCTTTGGTGGCATCAATGAAGTACATCGCGTAGTCGTTGTGTTCCTCTATGCCAGTCGCGACCGCAAAAATATTGGGGTCAAAAATAATATCCGACGGACGAAAACCGACTTCATTGACCAAAATTTTGTAAGCGCGTTCACAAATTTCGACTTTTCGCAGCATCGTGTCTGCTTGTCCTTGCTCGTCGAAAGCCATCACGACCGCCGCCGCACCGTAGCGACGCACGATTTTCGCTTGCTCAATAAATTTTTCAACTCCCTCTTTCATCGAAATCGAATTGACTACGCACTTTCCTTGCACGCACTTCAAGCCCGCCTCAATGACCTCAAATTTTGAGGAATCAATCATTATCGGCAATTTAGCGATTTCGGGTTCGGACATTATAAGGTGCAAAAATTCGACCATCGCCTTTTTGGAATCCAGCAAGCCTTCGTCCATGTTGATGTCGAGAATTTGCGCGCCGCCTTCCACTTGCTGTTGAGCGACCGCCAACGCATCGGAGTAATTTCCTTCTTTTATTAATCTTGCAAAAGCACGGCTTCCTGTGACATTTGTTCGTTCTCCGATATTTACAAAATTTGTTTCTGGTCTGATTACAAGTGGCTCTAAACCAGCGAGTTGTGTGTAAGGCTGTGCTTTGGGAATTTTTCGCGGAGCGATACCTTTGATATGCTCCGCCATGTCGCGAATGTGGTCAGGAGTTGTTCCGCAGCAGCCGCCGACGATATTTACGAACCCACTTCGGGCAAAATCTTCAATAAAACTACACATTTCGTGTGGTTGCTGGTCGTATTCACCAAATTCATTCGGCAGTCCTGCATTCGGATAAGCCGAAACATTACAATCGGCAATTTGTGACAGGGCTTGCACATAGGGTCGCATCTCTTGCGCCCCCAAAGCGCAGTTGAAACCAACGCTGAACAAAGGAATATGACTCACAGAAATCCAAAAAGCCTCGGCGGTTTGTCCCGAAAGCGTCCGCCCTGAAGCGTCCGTAATCGTACCCGAAACCATGATAGGAAGTCGCTTTTTTATTTTTTCAAAATAAGAATCTATCGCAAAAAGCGCAGCTTTGGCGTTGAGGGTGTCAAAAATAGTTTCTATTAGGATAATTTCTGCACCGCCGTCCATCAATCCACGAACCTGCTCCGAGTAAGCTGTCACCAAATCATCGAAACTGACCGCTCGAAACCCTGGATTGTTCACATCGGGCGAAAGTGACGCAGTTCGGTTGGTGGGACCTATCGCGCCTGCTACATAGCGAGGTTTGTCAGGATTTTTTTTAGTATATTCATCTGCTGCTATGCGAGCGATTTTTGCAGATTCGAGGTTGAGTTCGTAGGCAAGATGCTCCATTTCGTAATCCGCCATTGCAATCGTAGTCGCACTGAACGTGTTGGTTTCGATTATATCCGCGCCAGCGTCCAAATAAGCACAATGGACAGCACGCACAATATCGGGTTTTGTGATAGACAAAAGGTCGTTATTGCCCTGCACATCTCTGTGAAAGTCAGCAAAACGCTCCCCACGAAAATCTTTTTCTGTAAGTTGGTACTGCTGTAACATAGACCCCATCGCGCCGTCGATAATTAAGATTCGTTGCTTCGCAATGTCACGAATGTCTGGTTTGGTAGCCAAAAAATGTTCGGTCATTAATTTTTTTGTATTGAAATTACAATCATTTCAGATGAATAAAAAGTAAAAAGTAACCCTCTTAAAACGGTAAAAATTAAAAAACTGTTCAATTTTACCGCAAAAATAGCACTTTTTGAACAAAAAATGTACTCAATTATGGATTAATATTCTACCGAAGTCGGCTTTAATGTCATTTGTTCGTAGATAATTTTGCACCAAATCAAAATACATGGCACTACTTTAAGCAAATACGGATAGTAAAAGTCTTTTTTCAACTCAACTGGGACAATATCCGTCGTACAAACAGAGGTCACAAGAAAAGCAAAAATAAATAATATCAAATTAACTCTTGTTTGTGACATTCTAAAAAACCAAATAGCGACACCTGAAATAGCGATAATAAAAGTTGGCGACTCCGCCCTATGATTAAAAATAACTATCCAGAGTAAAATTGACGCAAGCGAAAGAAGTCTGAATTGGAAATTTTCGTAGCATTTTATCCTCAAAAAAGGAAGTAAAAAAAGTGCTGCACCCAACAAAACAAAAGTATTTTTCAGAAAGATAAGCCCAAACCATTTAGAAAAAACTCCCATCACCGACAACCCAAACGAAGCGTCATGGTCAGCTTTCAGCAACTCTAACCAGTTTTGGTATTGAAAAATTAGTTGCGAAAAGCCTATAAAAAAAACTGGAATAAAAGCCAAAAGTGACAACCATAAAATACTCCAAAGTATAAATTTTATTTTTTCTTTGGAGAAAAAAAACAGCGCAAAAGCTACAATTCCAAATATTTTGATAAAAAAGGTTACAGCAATACACAATGTACCAATTTTAATATTTTTTAATTCTAAAGCACTGAAAGCCAACAAGATAAGTCCTGCCATTGCAGCGTTGGTCTGCGCATTTTGCATGGAAGAAAAAAGCTCGAAAAGAGCAAAATAAAGCATAAAGATTTTGGTTTTTTCGCTTAACAAAGGGATTAACCAAAAACCAAAAAAAAGCAGTAAAGCGTTGATTTCGTTGAATAAAATCAATCCCAAACAGTTGGGCAGCCATGCGAAAAGACCCATAAAAAGTGCAAAGGTCGGACTGTATTTGAACAAGTCCATTTGCTCGGAAGGAAAACTTAAATATAAGTTTTTGTGACTCAATAAATGAAAAAAAGACTGCTTAAAAATTACAAAATTATTATAGTTTGTATAATCTTGTGTTGTGACAGAAAAATATTTGCTCAAAGACGCTGCGATAGCCGAAATGATATAGGCAAAAAGAATAGTATTTTTTTTTGCAAGAAAAATTAAAAAATTATTCCACATTTTTGGCTTATATTTCTATTTTTTGCAATTCTAATTCTATCTTTCGCAATTTTTCTTTACAAAAATTTTGCAATTCGGACGCTCTTCGGACTTTTTGAGTCAGTTCATCTATCCCAACTACTTCCTCTTGAAGTTGGCGGACTATTTGCTGCAACTCGTCAAAAGCGGACTGATAATCGAGTTCGGTAGGTATTTTTTTTTCTTTCATTGGTTTATTTTTGTGACGGTACTTTCGAGGCTTCCGTCTTGAAAAACAGTATTTAAAATGTCATTTTTTTGCACGTTCTGAACCGAAATAATTGGTTTTCCATTCAACATAGTCATCGAAAATCCTCTTTTTAATGCAGCGTCTGGACTCAAAATTTGAGTAATTTTTTCTAAATTATCTAAACTATTATTTTCATTTTTTATCTTATTTTTCCAATAAGTAGCCGTATTTTGAGCTATATTTTCCATATTTTGTTGCAAATACTGTATTAATCCATTGCTTTTAGACCTGATTTGCTGAAAACTCAAATTTAAGATATTTTGATTTTCTTGAATTATTTGCAGAGACTGCCTCGAAATATACTGCGCCATTCCAACCATTTGCGACTCGTATTCCATACTCCTATCTATCAAAAAATTTGCCACAGCAGTTGGCGTTTTTAGTGCTTTGTGTGACACGATATCTAACAATGTTTCGTCGGTTTCGTGACCAATTCCGACCAAAACTGGAAGCGGAAAATTCGCCACAGCCTTACACAAAATAAAGCTGTCAAAAGCAGCCAAATCTAATTTTGCACCGCCACCACGAATAATTACGACGGCATCAAACTGGTTTTTTTGCGCTGCAATGGTTTCTAAATGCGCGCAAAATTCACGCTCCACATTCACGCCTTGCACAGCCGCCGAAAAAATTTTTAGGTCAAAAAAATAACCGAACTGGTTGGTTTTCAGGTGTTTAAAGAAATCTTGGAAGCCCGCAGCTCGCTCGGAAGTGATGACCGCCAAACGCTGCAATACCATTGGCAACGGCAATTTTGCATTTTTTTCTAATAGACCCAAATCGTACAAAGTCAGCAAATTTTTACGCCTTTGCATCGCCATTTGCCCCTCCGTGTAGGTGTCGTCAATGTCTTCGATGGTGATTTTTAGACCGTACCGCTCATGAAATTCGACTTTGACTTTCATCAAAAGTTGCATTCCAGCCTGCAAAATAGCCTCCAAAGTTGGCTCGCCAAGTTTGCGCTTAAGCTGCCGATACACGGTTTCCCAAATCATTGCGGGACATTGCGCGATGACTTCTTCGCCCTCTTTTTGGAGCAACTCGAGGTAATGATGTCCGCGACTTTCCTTGATTTGTGCGACTTCGGCAGTCACCCAGAGCGAATCAGGAAAATTCAGAGCCACCACTTGGCGCACATGAAGATTGAGTTCAAAAAGTGAATATGCCGTCAAAAAATGTTGATTACAAGTTAATTATACAGGTACGCCGATGTCACAAAGATAGAATTTAAGGCGGATTTTTCCTAATTTTATTTTTTAAGTTACAATATATTACCGCTTCGTGTCGCTTTTTCGTAACTTTGCAGCACGATGAATGTGTTTCTTGGATTAGATAATTTACCCAAATTCAGTCGGACAGTTGTTACGATTGGTTCTTTCGACGGCGTTCATGCTGGTCATCAGCAGCTTTTTGGTAGAATAAAAGCGTTGGCGAATGAGCAAAAAATTGAGAGTGTTGTCATCACTTTCGACCCGCATCCGCGAAAAATCCTGTATCCAAACGAAACAAGTCCAAAGTTACTGACTACCACAGAGGAAAAAGTACAACTTATTAGTGATTTTGGCATACATAATTTGGTAGTAGTAGCCTTTAATAGTCAATTTTCCAATCAAACCGCAGAAGAATATATTGCCAATTTTTTAGTCCAACTCTTTGACCCTCAATATATTGTGATTGGTTACGACCATAAGTTTGGAGCAAAACGAGAAGGGGATTTCGAGTTCCTCAAAAATCGACAAACCAAATATAATTTTGAAGTCATAGAGATTCCCAAAGAAGAGATTGATCATATAGCTGTCAGCTCCACGAAAATCAGGAAAGCCCTTGACAATCAGGATATTACGAGTGCAAACCAGCAACTGAACTACCATTTTTCTCTTTCTGGGACGGTCGTGAAGGGTCAGCAAATTGGACGCACGATAGGCTATCCTACTGCCAATATTGAGATTTCTGATGTAGATAAAATTATTCCTGCCGACGGAATTTATGCAGTTTTTGTACATATTTTGGACAAAAAATACAGCGCAATGCTATACATCGGCAAGCGACCAACGCTCCAAAATTTTGAAAA
>JAYWGG010000337.1:0-11778 GCA_043778415.1 Saprospiraceae bacterium | reverse complement strand
TATCCCCAACCCGACCTTCCCCAGAGGGGAAGGAGAAGAAAGTAACCAAAAAAATCAAGTGCTCTGTATAAATTCTAAAGTTTTTGCTTAAAAATCTCGTCGGCGCGCGAAAAATACTCGTCGGCTCCGCCAGACTTCAAACAGTTTTCGCTTCGCCATACGATATTTTTGCAAAAACTTGAATTTCTACAAGGCACATCTGAAAAGACATCACATTTAGAATAAAATGCTACCTAAAATTTTAGTAAAAAATATTCTGCGTAACATAAGTGATTAATTTTTAGTCGCACAAGTAAAAAAACAAGCCGAAGTTACCGACACCTTTAAGGTGTCGGTAACTTATAATCAATTTAGCAGAAAAGTAAGTAGTTTATTTTTGACGCATTTATAAGCAAAAAAAAGGCTCGCCGCGTTGCGATGAGCCTTTTTTTTGGTTTTTTTGGCAGCGTCTTATTGCTTGCTGTGAATCATTTTTTGTGAAAAAACGTTTCCGTCCTGACGGATTTCGACCAGATAAATGCCGTCGGGCTGCTGCACCATATCCATTTGGTGTTCGTAATTGCCCTGAAAATCTTTCACGCTCTCCGCAAAAATTTCTTTGCCCGCCATGTCGCGCACCACCACATTGAGAGGCAGTTTGGACTCTGAAACAAACTTTATCGTTGCGCGGTCGCCAGCAGGATTGGGGACAATCGTAAAGTTTTCAGGATTTATGCGCAAACTTGGCTTAATCGGCTCTGGCACAGAAGATTTTGCTTGGTCTTCGCAGCTGCATTTTCTTTTTTCTCCACCCCAATAGCCGTGATTGCGGCGTTTCTCTACCGTTTGGCTGCCGAGCTTTGCGGTAACTTTTTCTGTTTTTCCGTTGCGATAAAAGCGGATAGTTATTTTTTCATCTGGGCGATGGCTGCGAACTGCTTGCGTGAGCGCATCTGCCGAAGCGATGTCTGTTTTTTCAATTTGAAAGACCACGTCGCCTTTTTGAAGACCCGCTTTTTCGGCTGCCGTGCCTGTGGATATTTCGTTCAGCAATGCTCCTTTTTCGGCATCTTCTGTCGCCACTCCCAAGCGAGCGCGGGTAAAAGTCTTTGTTTTTTCTTTGTCGTTATTTTTTTCTTTTGTCGTCCACGCGCCCAACTTTGCAGTCGCAGAGTTTGTTTTTCCGTCGCGGACAAAAGAAATAGTAATTTCATCCAAAGACTTGTAAGTACTTATGGCATTTACCAACTCATCGTAAGAATTGATTGGTTTTTTGTCCATCGAGAGTAGGCGGTCGTTGGCTTTTAGCCCCGCTTTTTCGGCTGGACTTCCGACCATTACGAACTCTATTTCGAGTCCACTTACTTGGGCTTTTTCTCCGATATTGTCCCAATTAGCGGTATTATCAGTAATGACTCCGAGGCAAACGCTTGTTGCGCCTCTATTATTGGCTGGCTCTTGACTGTGCTTTGGCTGGCAACCACCGCCTTTTGCGGCGTTGTCAAAATTGAGCATATATCGGCGTTGGCGAAGATTGCCGCCGAGATTGTCCCATTTTTTTGGGGCATCAATGTCCGTATTTTTCTCTACGGCTTCCTGTTTTGCGTCGGGCGCGACAATTTCTTTTTGCTCCGCAATGTTGCTATTTTGAGCCGTCAAAGTGTTTGCTGCGAATAAAGTCGCTGCGCATATCAGAATAAAAGATTGGAAAAATGTTGAAATTTTCATCGTTTGAATACATTTTATGAATGAGAAAAAACTACGCCTTTTTGAAAGGAGCAAATTACCACCAAAATGGTTGCATCGAAAAACAAAAATACAGTTTTTTTTGACAAAAAAAATTAAAAATAATTATTTTTTAAAATCAACATCTAAATTTCATTTTCCAGCAAATAAAAAATCTACCTTTTGGAACTGCCGCGCTGCGCAATTACTTCTTCTTAAACACCTTCGCAGCTTTCACCGCCAAAAGCCAACCCTTGTAAAGTGCGTTGCGGTCAGCGGCTTTCATTACAGGTTTGAAGGAATTTTCCAACTGCCAGTTTTCGGCGATGTCAGCAAAATCTTTCCAAAATCCTACCGCCAATCCCGCCAGATAAGCCGCCCCCAAAGCGGTCGTTTCTTGGATAATCGGTCGCTCTACTTTTGTCCCCAACAAGTCACTCTGAAATTGCATTAAAAAATTATTCCTCACCGCGCCGCCATCTACTCGAAGTGATTTTAGGCGAATACCACTGTCTTTTTCCATCACGCTCAACACGTCTTTTGTTTGGTAACAAATGCTTTCGAGCGTGGCGCGGATAAGATGCGCTTTGCCGGTGCCGTGCGTCAAGCCAAAAATCGCCCCTCGCACGTCCGAGTCCCAGTAGGGCGTACCCAAACCAACGAAAGCTGGCACCATATACACGCCGCCGTTGCTCGCAATACTTTTGGCATAGCCCTCCGTGTCGGCTGCGTCGCGGACAAGTTCGACGGCATCGCGAAGCCATTTAACTGCCGAACCCGCCACAAAAATCGAACCCTCGAGCGCGTAAGTGACTTCACCGTTCAGACTCCACGCGATAGTCGTCAGAAGTCCGTTGGGCGACGCGACGGCTTTGCTACCCGTATTCATCAGCATAAAACAGCCTGTCCCGTAGGTATTTTTTGCCATTCCTACCTCATAGCAAGCCTGCCCAAAAAGCGCGGCTTGCTGGTCGCCCGCCATTCCCGCTATCGGGATTGCTGCTACGCCGCCTGTTATTTCGACCCGCGCCGTCCCAAAATGCGCAGAACTATCCATCACTTTGGGCAGCATAATTTTAGGCACTTCGAGCGCGGCGCAAAGAGAGTCGTCCCATTTCAGCTCATGGATATTGAACAACATCGTGCGCGAGGCATTGGTAAAGTCAGTAGCGTGGGTTTTTTCTTGGCTCAAATTCCAAAGAAGCCACGTATCAATCGTTCCAAACAGCAAGTCGCCCGCCTCGGCGGCGGCTTTTGCGCCCTCCACATGGTCTAAAATCCATTTTATTTTTGTCCCCGAAAAGTACGCATCTATCAACAAACCTGTTTTGTGGCGCACTTCGCTGTCCATATTTTTTGCTTTCAGAGCTTCGCAAATTTCTACCGTCTGGCGGCTTTGCCAGACGATGGCGTTGTAAATCGGTTTGCCCGTGTGTTTGTCCCAAACTACCGTTGTTTCGCGCTGATTGGTGATGCCGATAGCGGCGATATCATTGGCATTGACCTCCTCCAACACCGCTCGGATTACGCTTTGCGTGGTCTGCAAAATCTCTACTGCGTCGTGTTCGACCCAACCCGGCTGGGGAAAAATTTGCTGAAATTCTTTTTGCGCTACCGCAATAATATTCCCTTTTTTGTCGAAAACGATGGCGCGCGAGCTGGTCGTGCCTTGGTCAATGGAGAGGACGTATTTTTTCTTCATTCCTAATATTATTTTGAAATTGCTTTATTTGTGACAAATATTTATCTTGCTTTGCTAATTTTTTTTCATCGCTCCAGCCCAATTCTTGCGCAAGCAGCGTCCCAACGATAGGGATTGCGGCTTGGGTGGCTTTCCAGTCCAAAATTTCCAATCGGCATCGGCGCGCCAAAAAGTCACGGATTTCACCGACCATTTCGTGCCTTGCTGCATAAACAACTTCCGCCTGCAAGAAAGGAAAATCGGCTACCAAAAGCTGCGCCCAGTCTGGATTTTCGGTTGTTAGAGCCGCTACGTCCTCCGCATTACTTCCGTATTTGGAATGTAAATGTCGGCAAATTTTTTCCGACCATTGGTATTGAAGATGCAGTTTTTTCCAGCCGTCTGGCTCAAAATTTTCTCCGCCCCACAAGATGCACTTTTCTGTCACAGATTCGCCAATTTTTTTATTTAATATCTCTTCTGCTTGGTCTATTGCGTCCTTCGCCATGAGTCGATAAGTCGTCCATTTGCCACCCATCAGACTGACGAGATTAGAAATTTCGTCGTACTCTACGACATGGTCGCGGAGCAGCCGCTTTGTATTTTTTTCGTTTTCGTCGCTCCGCAACAAAGGGCGCAAGCCACCAAAACCAGCTTTTACTTGCTCAAAAGTAGGAGGCGTTTGCAAGTAAGGAGAGAGCATTTCCAACAAATAATCAATTTCGGAGCGATTGACGGTAGGCTCCTCACTCGGATTGACGAGGTCGTCGTCGGTAGTGCCGAGCAGCGTTTCGCTCTCAAAAGGGACTACGAAAACCACCCGCCCGTCGGGTGTTTTGGGAATCAACATCGCGCAATCCGACTTCAAAACCGACGCTGGCAACGTGACATGAACGCCTTTGCTTGGGCGAATCTTGGGTCTCAAATCAGCATTGGCAAGCTGTCTGATACTGTCTGTGTGCGCACCCGTGCAGTTAATAAAAAGTCGGGCGCGAAGCGAAAATTCGACTCCGTCCAAATTATCTTTTAGAAAAATGGTTTGAATTTTTTGTGATTCGTCTTTCTGAAAACCAATAACTTCGACGTGATTGGCGACGACTGCACCGTTCTTTGCCGCCGTCTGGACGATGGACAAATTGTACCGCGCATCGTCCATTTGTCCGTCATAATACAGCACCGAACTGTGCGTGCGGAGCAGGAGGGTAGGCATTTTCTCAAAAGTCTGTTGGCGACTCAACCACTGGCTCGGCGGCATCGAATCGTGGCGAGCAAACCAACGGTACATCTTGAGTCCGACCGTAAAATACGCGCCTTCGAGCCAACTAAAAACAGGCGTTAGCAGAGCAAGCGGCTGCGCCAAATGCGGTGCATTTTTGAGCAAAATATGTCTTTCGTTCATGCCGTGCCAGACCTGTTTGAGCTGACCAAAATCCAACTTTCGGACAGCTTGCTCGAGGTAGCGCACGCCTCCGTGGATAAGTTTGGTGGAGCGCGAAGAAGTGCCAGCAGCGAAGTCATTTTTATCAATCAGGGCTACTTTGTAGCCCCGCAAAACAGCGTCCAAAGCACAGCCCGCACCGCTCACGCCACCGCCGATGATGCAAATATCAAATTCCTCGGTTTCGAGTTGTCGCCTACTTTTTGGACGGTGCATTTTTATTTTTGGTCGAAATATACGACAAAACTACAGGACGATAAAATGTTTTTTAAAATAGTAGAAAAGAGTTTTTTTTATAAAAAAATAAAAAATATACCCTGTCACGACAAAAGTTACAAAAATGTTTTATATTTGTGGCGTTCTGTGACTTATAAGAACATTAAAACTAAAAATAATGTATTTATCCATCAATCAAAAATTTTTTAAATTATGCAAAAAATGCAACAACCATCAGGCTTTTCCGCTTTGCGGGGGGGGGGGCAACGCAACGCTGCTCTTAACACTTCTTTTACAGGTAGTCTTACTCTGTAACTTTCAATCGCTACAAGCGCAGGCTTGTGGGTCGCTCTCCTTTCAGGCAGGACCGAGCTACTCGGGCGGACACACGCTCAATGTCGTCTGGGATGGCTCGCCTACCAATTTTTATGGCGCAAACATTTCGTTGGATTTGGTAACTTCTAACGGCGCAAATGTCGAGTTCGATAAGTCGCTTACTGAAAACTCTCTGTCGGCTTCCGTTCAAGCGGTTTTTCTGACAAGCAGCCTTTCTGTGACGACCAACAACACTGGAAGCAGCACCGCAGGAATGAACAATCGGGTAAGTTTGAACCTCTTTTCTGGCATTCCTGTCACCCTCACCCAGAACAACACGGCTGGCGGCGTGATATTGTTCACGATGTTTATCAATGCCATACCAAACTCTTGCTACGGCATTGCGCCAGTGGCGGGTGGTGTCCGATGCATCACCAATTTACAGCCGCCATCTGCCAGTTTTTGTAATATAACGTACACGCTGCTCCCAGAAACTGCGCCGCTCCAGCCCTTTGTTTGTGTTAGAAACTGTTTTTCGCTCAGTGCCAATATCCGTGGCAGAGTGGAGTACCTCAACAATCCGACTGTTTGTTTCGGCGTAGGTAATGTAGCCATCAATATGAGCAATCCCAACAGCAACCCTGTCGTCGCCTACTGCAATAACCCACAGACGTTGACTCTTAGTCCGAGCGGATTATACTCCAGTTGTGACTTAATGCCCAACAATAACTGTTTGGTGCGTCCTAAACATACTGCTATTGGAAACTTCGAAGATGCTTCGTATCGCTTGGCGTGCGGCATTTCAACCTTTGATTTGGTAAGAATTAGAAAGCACATCTTACAAGTAGAGCCTTTTACACAGGCTTGGCAATTTTTAGCTGCTGATATTGACCAAAGTGGTTCTGTAACCACTTTTGATATGGTTTTACTTAGAAAAGCTATTTTAGTCATTGATTCTCTTCCTTATCGCTGGCGATTTGTTCCAAAATCACCACAATATGGAAGTTATGAAATCAATTTTCTTGCAACTCCACCTAATCAGGCACCTCTGCTGTATCAAAACTTTCATGCTTTAGGTTTATTGCCGCCTACCGCTTTGGTAAATTTGGTGCAAGGAACAAACCCCAAAGATTTTGTGGCAGTAAAAATGGGTGACGTAGCAGGAGGAGCTACGATAAACGGGTTGGAAACGGGCAATGGAAACTGTCCTTGTGACGCATCACAGTTTGGCGAAAATACCGACCAAATTGCAGAGCCTATCATTAAGAACTCCGTCAAAAATCTGGAAGTCCAAGAGTTCAATACTTTGGGTGTCCAACAGTATTATAAAGTCCCCGTCCGGTTGTCGGCTCTCGAAACTGCCGATATGTCGGTTTATAGCATCGGGCTTTTTGTTGACCCCAATTATTTTGACCTAAAAGCTGTCCAAGCTGGTAACTATCCCGATGCAGACCAATTGGAGTGGGTAGAAGATGCCAATAAAAAAGGATTCTATAGAATCCTTTGGGTAGCTACCAAAAAAGAGGGTGTGAGCCTTCAAGGCGGCGATGTTGTTTTTACGTTGAGCCTTTACGCCAAGCAGCCGACCGCCAGCATAGCGGGTTTGATAGATATTCAGAGCAGTTATTTTGACAGTGCTATTTATCCCCCTCGTGGCAGCGATGTCGCCGATGTGCAGCTCCAAGTGGTCGGAAACGCAACTCCTCCTCCTGCCATAACGGTTTCGCCCAATCCTTTCCAGCAGGAAACGAAGGTGACTTACGAAAATGAGCAGCTCGGAGATGTGGTATTTACGGTCAGCGACCCGATGGGCAATATTGTATATAACAAGACCGACCTCAATGTGGACGCAGGCACCAAGACTCACTTACTTTCATTGAGTGGTATTCCGATGGGTACTTATATGCTGCGCGTAAAAACCAGCACAGCGATTTTGACGGCAAATATTACTAAAATACCGTAAAAAATTCTTATTTTTGCGAAAGGGAAGGAGCTGCTGCGGTAGTTTCTTCCCTTCTTGTAGTTTGTTCCATTCTTAATAAAAACCCTCGCCATGAAAAAATTGTTTTTCTTTTATATCTTTTTCTTATTTTTTACTTCGCCTACAGTTGCTCAAAAATGGGCATATTTTGTGGGCGATAAGAGTAATTTTGCTATCAGTCGAATCTATTTTGGAGGAAATCCTAAATGTTTGATAGATACGGTAGTCGCTATCTCAACAGATTTATTTGATTCGGTAGCCGATATTGGCATTCATCCTACCAACAATAAAATGTACGCTGCCAGCACAAACTTTGTTTTAGATGGCTTAATCTATATTACAGAAATAGACTTAACGACAGGAACAAATACGTATGTAGCAAGTGTAGCTAATAATTTTATTACAAGTTTAGAGTGCGATTCTAAAGGAATGGTCTATACCATAGGGGGAGGACGTTTGAGCCGCTACGACCCTAACACTGGAGAAGTTAAGTTGTTAGGGGCTATTCAAGTAAATAATGTAATCGAAGATAGTCCAGGTGATTTGATTTTTTACAGAGAAAAGCTCTATATGACTACTTCTATTTCCAGATTAGTGGTAGAGGTTAATGTAGAAAACCCCTTACAGAGTAAAGCCATTTTTAAATATCCAGACTCCATTCCAATATTTTGCTCATTGGCAGTCATTCCGAAAGGTTGCGGCAGAGGAGATATATATGGTTTTTGCTTCGCAGGTGCGGACGGAAAGATGCCTATTTATAAAATTGATATAGAAAATAAACAAGTCACTCGATATTGCTATTCAGAAAATTCAGATGCTGTTTTTACCTTTCTTAACTCTCAAGGAGCATCTTCCCCCTTCGAGTTCGACCCTGCGCCAGACTGCCCGCTTTGGTTGGATTTGGACTCCGACAACAGCCGCCGCGCCACCCTCTGGGATTTTAGAGGTGACACCGTCTGCATCATGGGCAGCACTCCTATTGCCGACCGCGACACCAAAATTTTTTCTACCGCCGAGCGCGTGGATTCTGCACTCCTGCGCATCACGCAGCCACTCGACGGCAGCAACGAATACCTTACTTTTGACTCTCTGCCGCCCAGCAGCATCAGCGTGGCAGGCATCAACTCTCATTTTTTGCGCCTCCGCAACGTCAATAATACCGCCACCCTCGCCGACTTCGAAACTGCCATCAAGCGCGTCCGATACCACAGCGACAACATCGACAGCACTCGGATTTCGAGCATCAGCACTCTGCTTTATGCCAACGGATTCGAGTCCGATACTGCTTTTTCGTTCTTGGATCTCCGAGCTATTACTCGCACGGTTTGGGTGTTTCCGCCTTGTTTTTCTATTTTTCCTGTCAAACACGACACATTGGTTGCCACCGATACTTTTCCGATTCCGAACCAACGCTGTATCGGAGTGAGCTATGTCAAAATCACGCGGCTGCCCGACAAGCAAAATGCCCATTCGGACACCATTTGCGCTGGAAAAACACTAAAAGTCGGCAACCGCAGCTACACGCAGTCGGGCGTGTACCGCGACACTTTTCCTACTTTCGTCGGTAGCATTTGTGACAGTGTATTGACGACCACACTCACCGTGCTGCCCGCCGACAGCAGCAGCGTCGAGCAGGTTTTTTGCGCCAACGCAAGTCCTTATCCACGCGACACGATGCTTTGCTCCAAGTTTTTGAGTTCGGGAGGTTGTGACAGCTTTTTTTGCAAAAAAATAAAAATTATCCCCGAAGCGAGCAGCAGCGAAGTGCGCACTTTGTGTGCGGGGCGGAGTGTCGTGTGGGGCGGCACTAACTACTCTAAAGCAGGTATTTACAGCGACACACTCGTCAGTGCGCGAGGTTGTGATAGCATTGCCACGCTGCGGCTCGTGGCTGCCGACACTTCTTATTTTTTCCAAGAATTTGTATTTTGTGACGGCGATAGCGTCCGAGTGGGCAATCGGTTTTATACCCAAGCGGGATTTTTTAGAGATACTTTGCGCCGCAGCGACAACGCTTGCGACAGCACCGTAGCGACGCTTCTAAAATTAGGAAGTCGGCAGTTTTGTGACAAAGACGACTGCCGCATTTTCATACCCAACAGTTTTTCGCCGAATGGCGACGGACAAAACGACGAGTGGGAGCTGTTCAGTCCTGTCACAAAAATAGAAGAATTGTCAATTTTTGACCGTTGGGGCAGCTTGGTGTACCACCACTTGGGCGACTCACCGAGTTGGTCGGGCGAAGACAAATTGGGTCGCGCGCTAACGCCTGCGGTATTCGTGTATGTGCTTCGGGGGCGTTGCGCAAGCGGAAAATCCTTTTTTCTTACGGGCGATGTGACTTTGGTGCGGTAGGAAAGTATAAGTAAAAGCCCTTGTTTCGGTGCTGAAACAAGGGCTTTTATTTAAATGTTTTAAAATCAAAAAATTAATCGTCGTCGCCCATTTCTTCGTCCTCTACGCTGGCAGCTGGAACTTTGACGATGTTGCTGGATATTTTTTCTTTGATTTTGAGTTCTATTTCATTCGCCATCTCGGGATTGTCGCTCAAAAATTGTTTGGCGGCGTCGCGACCTTGTGCGATTTTGGCACCGTTGTAGCTGTACCAAGCACCGCTCTTGCCGATGATGTCCATCTCGGAACCCATATCTACGATTTCGCCGGTTTTGGAGATGCCCAAGCCGAACACAATGTCAAATTGCGCTTCGCGGAAAGGAGGTGCGAGCTTATTTTTGACGACTTTCACTTTGACGTGGTTGGCAAAAACGTTGCCTTCCTTGTCTTTCAGAGCCGAGCCAGACTTGCGAATATCCAAGCGGACGGACGCATAAAATTTGAGGGCGTTACCACCCGTCGTCGTTTCGGGATTACCGAACATGACTCCGATTTTTTCGCGGAGTTGGTTGATAAAAATACAGCAGCAACCTGTCCTGCCGATACTTCCTGTGAGTTTTCGCATCGCCTGACTCATCAAGCGAGCTTGAAGACCCATTTTGGAGTCCCCCATTTCGCCTTCGATTTCGCTTTTGGGTACCAAAGCGGCGACCGAATCCACGACCAAAATATCTACTGCGCCAGAGCGGATAAGATTTTCGGCGATTTCGAGTGCTTGCTCGCCGTTGTCGGGCTGTGAGATGAGGAGATTTTCGACATCTACGCCCAACGCTTCGGCGTAAAAGCGGTCGAAAGCGTGTTCGGCATCAATAATGGCTGCGATACCGCCTTTTTTCTGACATTCGGCGATGGCGTGGATTGCCAAAGTCGTTTTTCCGGAGGATTCGGGTCCGTAGATTTCTACGATACGTCCTTTCGGAAGCCCGTGAATACCGAGCGCAACGTCCAAACCAAGGGAGCCAGTCGAGATTACGTCTATCTCGACGACTTGCTTGTCGCCGAGCTTCATAATCGTTCCTTTGCCGTAGGTTTTGTCGAGCCTGTCAATGGTTAGTTGTAGGGATTTGAGCTTGTTTTCGCGCTCTTTGTTGTCTTTACTATCTTTTACTACTGTGGACATGGTTTTCGTAATTTTTATTTTTATAGAAGTTTTAAAATATTTTTTTTGCAAATAAGTGGCTGTCGCTGTGGCGGTTCAAATATCGAACTAATGAGCCATACTTTGTGTAGAAAAGTCAAAAAATAAATAAATAAATTTTTTGTTTTTAATTTATTGCAAAGATAAACGATTTGTTTTTATTTACCAAATTTATTTTAAATTTTTTTTTAAATAAATTTTTTGAACGCTTTTTTGGAAATGCGTCTGCTATAAAATACCGACTTTTTTTTCGTTCCCTCAAAAAAAATCCCTTTCTCTCGGCAGGAAAGAAAGGGATTTTTTTTGATATTTTTCCTTTTTTACGAAAAAGCGGAAACGGTCTTTTTGCTGTGATTGAGAATATTCTGAATCGTGCTGTGCTTCGGATAAAAAGTTGCCTTCGGAAGGCGGCGATGACTTTCTATAAGGTCGGCGTGTTCTTCGCGAAGCCACCAGTCGCTGGCGATTTCGGCGTTGAGGGCGGCGGCTTCGGCTTTCGGCAATTCGTTGTAAAGATGTTGAAGAAGTTGATTTTGTGTAGAGAGTTGCTGCATATAGGTTTTTTAAATGATGAAGAAAGTCTATGAATTTTTTAAAACTTTCTCCTTAAACCTTTATTCGTTTCAAATTATTGTATCCTCCGAAAAAAATAACAAAAGATTTTCAAACGACTTGCATTTGCAGCCTCAAACAACAAAACGCTTAAGGAATGCGTCTAAAATAAATTACTTACTCATGTTTACGCAAGGATTTTAAATTGGCTCATTTGAGCTTGATTTTATGGTAATTTTCTTATCCTTTGTCACTTTTTTTCTTGATAAAAAAAGTAACCAAAAAAATCAAGTGCTCTGTAGAAATTCTAAAGTTTTTGCTTAAAAATCCCGTCGGCGCGCGAAAAATACTCGTCGGCT
>JAYWGG010000336.1:0-11802 GCA_043778415.1 Saprospiraceae bacterium | reverse complement strand
AGAATTTATACAGAGCACTTGATTTTTTTGGTTACTTTCTTCTCCTTCCCCTCTGGGGAAGGTCGGGTTGGGGATAAAAAAAGTGACAAAAACCAAGTCAATTACCACAACATCAAGCTCAAATGAGTCAATTTAAAATCCTTGTGTAACATCAGTTAGTAATATTTTACGCCGCTTGCACACTCGAAATCCCGTGCGCGCTGTTGTAAAGACCCATCAATTTCTTGCGGGCAAAAAATATCCGACTCTTAATAGTGCCAAGCGGTACTGCGAGTTGCTCGGCTATTTCGTCGTACTGGTAGCCCTGATACGCCATCCAAAACGGGACGCGAAGCTCGTCGCTCAGCGTATTGACCATTTTCATCAGCTCTGTGTAGCCCATACCACTTTCCGCGCCGTTGAAAACAGGTTGTTCGCCCACGCTCAACTGCTTGCTTTTTTGGGACAATTCGAGAAGCTGCCCTCTGCGAGTTCGCTTTCGGTATTCGTTGATAAAAACGTTGCGCATAATCGTAAGCGACCACGCCTTAAAGTTCGTATCGGGCGCATATTTGTCGGCATTCGTGATGATGCGAAGCGTAGTATCTTGGTACAAATCATCGGCATCGGCGGGGCTGCCCGTAAGTTTGAGCGCGAAAGAGCGCAATGCGTAGGCGACCTCACGAAGTTGGTCGGAAATTAAAATAACAGATGGAGCTGTGCTTGGTTTCATGATAAAATGAATATTTTTTTAGCAAGAAAAAATAAATTTGTAAAATATTTTTACAAAGGTAAGAGTATTTTGTAAACAATCCTACATAAAACTACTCTTAAACGCAGATTTTTTTTAAAATTGTATATTTTTTTGGTAATTAATAGACAAAACTCAACTTTTTGACGACAGAAAGCGTTGAAGATGTGAAAATTAATTACAAATAAATTAGAGCGTCCGAATATTATACTACGCAGCATACTAACGCAACAAAATTATTGTCAAAAAGAAAGAATGGAACAAGTAACGACTTCGGAAATCACGGGAAATGTAGGCAACTGTCTGGCAACCAATATTCGCCACTTACGAAAGCTGCAAAACATAAGTCAGGAAGAACTTGCGCTCCGCGTCGGGCTTAATCGCGGCAATATTGCTTCGTATGAAAACGGTACGGCGGAGCCAAAAGTCTGTAATATCTTGAAGTTTGCGGAGCATTTTAGGGTCAATCTTTTTGATTTGTTGGGCAGGACGATGGAGGTAGAAAAAACTCCCTGCCAAAGTTCAGGTGTTCAGTTGGCGGCACTCGAAGAAAATATGCTGCCTTCCGAAGTCGTATGTACTCTTACCCAACGGGCGACTGACTTGGGCGACGTGCTAAAAAGTTTTCACACCTGTCACTGCTTCAAGATGCAATCCATAGACGCGATGCCCCGCGAGGTGCAGATGTTGGCAATCAACTTTGAAGGACTCTTTGAAGCCGCACAAGCACTGCTCCAAGAACACCTTGATTTGATTGAGTTTGTAAAAAATAAAAAATTGTAAAAAATATTTACAAAAATTATTCGCTCAATACCAACTCGATGCGGCGGCGCACCAGCGCAATTTTTTGCTCCAAACGATTGAAAAACCAATCGCGGCTTTTTTCGGACTGCGTAGTAATCGGGATAGACTTGCTGATAATCATCTGAAACCACTCCTCTTTGTAGTCGCAAACCCGCTCGTCGGTGCTGCGAATAAAATTAGGGGTAGCCAAAGTCGTAAAAAGCACGCGCCCAACGGCGGTGGTCACAAAAATCGTGTTGTTGGTATTCACCATTTCGTTGTGATAAAGTTGGAACGGACTGTTGTGAACGATATTGCCAGCTTTGTCGGGCAGCTCGACTTTGAAACCCTCCGTCGCCATCAGGCGCAGGTGGCGAGTCAGGTCGCGAAGGCAGTCACAAAGCGTCAAAGCGTCGGGCGGATTTTTGAAGCCTCCACTGTTGAGGTGAAATTCAATCTGCCCCAACGTATTATCTACGATGCCTACGCTCCAGATTTCGGTGCTGGGCAGATGAAAATAAAGCCGCATAACCGCGCTCATTTTGGCAATAACTGGCGGAGCCACCAATGAAAAATCAAATAAATGCTTGCGCAGATACGGAAAATCCCATACTGTCCGCCCCCAAGTATAAAGTTTGAAGCAAAAAAGTTCAGGGAAAAGGGTATAATAAAAAATAGGTATTTCGGTCGTAGCGTACTGAACGTGTGCGTCGGGCAGTCGCTGGAGCTGAAAAATCTCGGTATAGACGCTTTCTACGTAGTCCTCAAAACTTTTGACAGGTTTTGAAAACATATTGAAAACGAAAAAAACAGTATCGGTGCGTTCAAACACCAAACTGTCCAATGAAATCTGAAAATGTTGCGAAAGTTTGCTCAACTCATCGGGATTCAAAAACGTATCGCCTCGCAAACGCCGATAAACTGCGTCCTTTCCTACGCCCAAAAGCTGCGAAATGGCATATACGGCATCTGGTTTTTTGGGGTAGCGGTGAAGAATATTTTCTAATATTTTTTCTTGTAAATTTTTCTGCATAGCTTGAAAGGTTAAAATTACACGAAAAGGTAATCAAAAAAATTAAAAATAAAGAATGAATACCACTTTTTTTAAAAAAGACCAACTACAATCAATTTGAAATCACTTTTTTGACGTAACTTTGCATCGGAAATAAAGGAAAATAAACCAATCGTTTTTTCTTCTTTCCTTCAAAATAAACCAATCATCATGGAAAATACAGTAGTAAAAAGCCCAGTTATGCTCTACACCGAGCAAACCCCCAATCCTGAATCCCTAAAATTCGTCACCAATCGTATGCTCTACAAAGGCACTGCGGATTTTAGAGAAAAATCCATCGCCGCCGAGTGGACACCACTTGGCGCAGCCTTATTCGAGCTGCCCTACACGAAAGGCGTGTATATTTGCAACAATTTCGTCACCGTCACCAAAGAGTTCAACTACGAGTGGGCGGATATTATGCTTAAAATAAAGGATTTTATAAAAAATTACGTCGAAAATGGCGGTGAAATCATCAAAGATGGCTTCGCCGCAGCGCAAGAAAAATCAGACGCCGAAAACGGAGGCGTACAATACACAGGCGACCAAGCCGAATTGGTCAAAAAAATCAAGGATTTGATAGACACCTACGTCAAGCCAGCCGTCGAAATGGACGGCGGCAACATCGAGTTCCGCTCTTTCGACGCAGGCAAAGTCACCGTGCTGCTACAAGGCTCGTGCAGCGGCTGTCCGTCTTCTACCGTCACCCTCAAAAGCGGCATCGAGGGAATGTTGCAGCGCATGGTGCCAGAAGTCACCGAAGTAGTCGCCGAAATGGGTTAAGAATTATCGAAAAAAAGAAGAACAGACGGTAAAATAAAATTGGGCGACACTTTTCAGTTTTTTGTAAATCATATTATTGGATAAGTAGTTTCCAGTTTTTAGTTGTTAATTTAGTCGCATAAATAATTGATTATCAATTATTTACAATATTATATAATTTCAAGTAATTCTTTGCAATTACTTATTTCAAATAAATTGACAGAATACAAACAGCTCAAAAAACGCCCAGCAGCTTACATGAGTTTTGCAAAAGTGGAGCTGAATTGCTAACTTGAGCATTTATGTTTTTAATTCCCCTTCTTCGCAAAGCCCCAAACCGTTGTGTGCAATACTTGGGAGTCCGTAAAAAAAATTAGTTTTATATTTGACAAGTGAGTAAACAAATTTATTACCATACACAAGAATCAAGAGAAGTTGAATTGACTGCACCAATTCCTTGCCACAGAAACGATGCTTGGTTAGGAAACGCTACATACTTTTGGTACGAGTTAGAAGATGCAGAAGAATGGGGAAATAATTCAAAAAGAAGGCATAATTATTATGAAATATATTCAAGCAACATTGAAACTGAAAATATTTTAAATACAGTTTTTAATGAAGAACAATACTATTTTTGGTTTAAGCAAATTGAAAAAGTAGCTAAAACTATTATCTCAAAGACAAAAATGAAACCTTCAATTAAAGAATTGAATGATTACTTCAAAGAAAGGGGAACTTGGGACGATTTAGACGGAATTTTATTTCAAGACCTTCCTACGAATCCAAACAAACTGTTAATAAAACCAATTGAATATAATAATAAGACCAAAAAAGTCGTTTTCCCTTATAGAAAGAGAATACAATTAGCCGTTTACAATTCAAAAATAATTCATACATTTGCACTCCTGAAAAAAGAAAGGTGTATTTAAAAACAATAATTTTATGTTAGACTTAAAAAAATTAGAAGAAAAGCTTGACAAAGCTTTGGCTAATGAAACCAGCGAAAGTTTGACAAGTTGGTTGCAAGAAAAGAGACTTCGTACTTTTCTTCAATCATTAAGAGAAGGTACATTCAGCAATATAAACTCGACTTGTTCAGGTAAAGTTATAAAATCTCAAAAAGTTAATTTTGAAATTTTATTTAATGAAATTTCATATTCACAAGATTATCCAATTGCTGCATAGTGGAAGTGTCTAATCAAATACAATTAAAATTTCACGGAGTTGATTTTCCTGTTATTAACTTAAAATCTGATGAGCCCTTTTTTCAGAGTGAAGTAAATAGTGTAAATATAGAAATTACACCCAAAGTCTTTTACCCAAAAGAACAACCTGAATACTTTAAAATTATTCAAGAAATTAATTTATCGTCTGACAAATTTTTCAGTTTATTCTTACTTGCTGTTGGTACCTTTGAATTAAAAGCTGACATTGACGAGAAAATAAAAAAATCTTTTGTAAACATAAATGCCCCTGCAATAATGTTTCCTTACATTCGAGCTTTTATTTCTACATTGACATCAAATATAGGAAATGTAACAGGACCATTAACTATCCCAACACAATTTTTCAAAGGAGAATTAGAAGAAATATCCGAAATTCCTGAATAATACTGCACACAACAAGGGTTTTGCGCAATAGGGGCAGAAGTGCTAACTTGAATATTGGTAATTCTATCAACATTTGTGGTTTATTTTACCTTTGTGCTTCTAATTCCCTACCTTCGCAAAGTCTTGTTCGTACGGCTATAAAACACTTGCAATTTTTAACCGATAATTCCGAAATAATAACAGTGCCGAAGTTGTATGACGAAGAACCTTTTGCCGCAGTTTATCCAAGAGAAAATCTTGGAACAAAAGTCCTACGGCTCGCTCGAAGCCTACACGATGTTTATCGATTTGTCGGGTTTTACGCCGCTCACCGAATCGCTCATGCAGCAGGGAAGCGCGGGCGCGGAGCAGCTTTCTGTTATTCTCAATGATATTTTTGAACCCGCCGTTGGCATCGTTTATCAGTTCGGCGGTTTCATTCCTTATTTTGCAGGCGATGCTTTCAACGCTATTTTTCCTTCGGAGTCGGTGACTGCTGCCGCATTTTTGACCGCCGCAGAAGCTATGCGCGAACTTTTCTCTCAAGATACGACCTTCGGGAGTTTTTCTATCGGAATCAAAATTGGCTTATCCAAAGGAAAAGTAGAATGGGGAATCGTAGGCAACGAAAACATCAAATCCTACTATTTTCGCGGAAAAGCCATTCAGGAAAGTGCCTATGCGCAGCTGCAAGCAGAGCCACAGGAAATAATCGTCAGCCAGCCACTGCTCCAAACTATCCACGCCGAATACGAAGTTTTACCCAACGAATATTATTTTCGGCTCCTTCGTGCGAAAGAAATAGCAGTCGCTACCAAAAAAGATAAGCTGACTGCCGCAGGTATCTTGCCCGAAGTTGCGCAATTTTTTCTGCCCAATTCCGTCCTAAATTTTAAGCAAATGGGCGAATTTCGGAGCGTCACGACCGTTTTTATTTCTTTTGAAAAAATAGAAACACACGCCGCTTTGGACGAATTTGCGACCCAAGTGTTGCACCAAATCCATAATTTTTCGGGCTACTTCAAAGAGATTGACTTTGGCGACAAAGGCGGCGTAATGCTTGCTTTCTTTGGCGCACCCGTCGCCTACGAAAATAACGTATTGCGTGCACTCTCTTTTGCCAAAGCTCTGCAAGAAGAAAACGCCGACGGCAAATGGCAATTCCGAATGGGTATCACGACGGGCATCGCCTACACGGGCATCATCGGCGGCAGCGAGCGTTGCCAATACGCGGCAGTCGGAAATCAAGTCAATCTGGCGGCGCGTCTAATGACCGAAGCCGACTGGGGCGAAGTGCTGACCGACGAAGCCGTACAAAAAAAAGGTACAGCTTTCAAATTTGGCTACAAAGGAAATATTCCATACAAAGGCGTGCGGGAAAATATTCCAACTTATATTTTATTGGGTCGAACTGGCAGCTCCACGCCCATTTTTTTAGGACAAATCATCGGCAGAGAACAGCAATTAGAGCAGATTTTGTCATTTTCTAAAAATATTTTTGAAAAAAAAATAGCGGGTAGCATCTTGCTTTATGGCGAAGCTGGCATCGGAAAAAGCCGTCTGGCGCACGAATATCAACAGCAATGGACAGAAGAATATCTCGACGGACAGTGGCTGATTTGCCAAGCTGACCAAATGCTGCGCAAGCCGTTCAACCCATTTTTATATTGCCTAAATAATTTTTTTGAGCAAAGTGCTGAACATTCAGCCGCACAGAATGAACAAATTTTTGAGGAAAAATATGCGTATTTGAGTCGTTCCATTTCCCAAAAACCTGCGTTGTTTCGAGAGTTGGAGCGCACGAAATCGGTTTTGGCGGCACAAATCGGTATTTTTTATCCTAACGCACTTTGGGAGCAATTGGACGCGCGCGGTCGCTACGCCAATACTTTGACCGCTTTGAGCAATTTTTTTTACGCTATTTCTTCTGTCGGCAAGCCTACTATTTTACAACTCGAAGATGCACATTGGTTCGATGAAAGCTCGATAGAGTTGTTGGAGGAATTGACGCGAGAGCTTAAAAATTATAATATTCTGATTTTAGCCACGTCACGATATGATGATAATGGAGAAAAACCAAAAAAAATTCAATCTATCCTCCATCGGCGAACAGAAAATCCGTTCCTCGAGATAGACCTCAATATGCTTTCGGCGGACGCACTTCTCAACTTCGCCGAGTCCAAACTGAACGGAAAAGTAAGCCAAAAACTGCTCGAAGTTTTGCAGCGCAGCACTTCGGGCAATCCTTTTTATACAGAGCAGATTTTAGCTTATTTTATGGAAAGCGACTTACTGCAAAAAACTGATAATCAGTGGTTTATAAAAAGTAATAGCATCAAATTGACGGATTCTATGCAAGCCGTCTTGATGGCTCGTGTGGACAGACTTTCGAGCCTTGTGAAAGAAACAGTGAAAGCGGCGGCGGTTATAGGCAGAGAATTTGATGTTCCGATTTTGTCGGAAGTTATGTGTGCGCAGGAAGAGTTTATCCGTCGCAATGGCAACGCGTCCGCAGTGTTGCGAGAGCAAATTGACAACGCCGAACAAGGTCAAATCTGGCAGGCGATGAACGAATTGCGGTATATTTTTCGCCATTCTTTGCTTCGCGAAGCCGTGTACGAAATGCAGCTGCGCACCCGTCTTCGGGAGCTGCACCGCCTTATCGGAGAAGCGATTGAAAAACTGTATGCCGAAAAATTAGACGAGCGTTGGGTAGATTTAGCCTTTCATTACGAGCAAGCGGGTATGTCCGCAAAAACCAACGAATACCTTGCAAAAGCCGCCAATCACGCCAGACGAAATTACCAAAATCGAGCCGCTTTGGAGTTTTATAACAAACTTTTGGGTAATCTTTCTTCGGAGGAACAGAGCGATTTTTTTGTAAAAATACTTCTCAAAAAAGCTGAAATTTTAGAACTCGTAGGCGATTGGAAAACTTGCGAAGCAACCATTCAGCAAGCCATAAAATTGTCACAAAAAATAGATAATCCGTTATTTTTAGCTCGCTCCGACAATGCGCTCGGACACCTTTTACTTCTTCGGGGCGACTATGAACGCGCTCGACCACACCTCGAAAATGCAGTCGCTTATTTTGAAAAATTAGACGACTCGCAAGGAATCGCCAGCACGTTTGGAAATTTGGGAAATTTATATTTTCGTCAAGGAAATTACGTCCGCGCCGAAGAATATTTTGTGAAAAGTATTGATTTGAGTAAAAAAAATCAAACTATCCACAGCAACACCGCGTCTATTGCGTCCAATTTGGGTTTGACTTATATGAACCTCGGGGATTATGAAGCTGGAATCCGATGCCAAGAAGATTTTTTGGCGATTTGCCAACAGCGAAACGATAAGCAAGGTCTGGCGACGCTGCACACCAATATAGGAATTGTCTTGTTCGAGAAAGGCGACTATCCCTCCGCTTTGAATTATTACCAAAACGGACTGGCGTTCAGCGAAGAATTGGGCAATAAATTACTCACTTCCATCGCCATCGGCTGCATCGGCAGCGTCTATGAACGCACTGGCGACTACGACCGTGCTATGGAAAACTACCGCCGCGACCTCCAAATCGTAGAAGAATTGGGCGATAAGCAAGGCATAGCTATCGCGCTCGGATTGATTGGCGGGCTGCAAGCCGTAAAAGGAGAATTTGCGGAAGCGACCGCTTTTTTGACTAAAAATTTGTCGCTTTGCGAACAGTTGGGCTACCAAAAAGGCATCGCCAAAACACTCGACACTCTGGGCGACATTGCTGCATTCGAGCAGCAATACGCGCCTGCGGTAGAATATTACAAACGGTCGGTGGCAGTCAGTCGCACCATTCGCAACAAGGCTTTGCTTTGCCACAGCTTGATAAGAAGCAGCGGCGTTTTGTTGAAAATGGACGACTTGGCGACCGCAACGATGCTGCAAGAAGAAGGCAGTCATTTGGCTGCCGAACTCGGCAATCCCGAACTTATTTTTGAGGCAAAACTCGTCCAAGCAAAGGTACTGCACCGCGAAAATAAGACCGAAAAAGCCGTTTATTTACTGCAAAATTTAGAAACAGAGTCCCTTCCGCTTCGCGAAAAAGCTGCATTGCAATATGTGTTGAGCAAAATCAATCTATCCCAAAAAGCCGTGCATCGCAAACTGGCGCACGAATATTATGGACAGCTTTTTGACGAAACTCCGCGCTACTTGTATCGTGTCCGAAAAGCCGAAATGCAGGACTGAAACATTGCGGCTGCGCTTAGAAAAACCAGCTAAAACCAGCTTTCAGAGCAAGCGGAGTGCCGGGCGTAAAGTGCAACTCTGTGACATTGTTTGGCTCATCTTTTAGGCGCGATTCGGTATCGAATTGCGCTTCATTCCATTTTACGTTGAGCAAATTTTCGACCGTGAAATTGACCAAAAAATTCTTATACTTGTAAGAAGCCGCCAAATCGGTCAAAAAATATCCCTTCGCAATCGTAGTATTAGACTCGTTGGCGGCTCGGTCGCCGATGTAGCGATAGCGCACGCTGCCGCTGAATCCAGATTGGCTGCGTGCCGTAAGACCTCCAGTGGAAGTCAAAGTCGGAGCCAACGGCACCAAATTATCTGTTGGAAGCTGCTCGCCTAGATATTTTTTAGTCAAAATATTGCGTGAAAAATTGAGGTCGAAGTCCGCATAAAGCCACTTGTAAAGCTGTCCGCGCACGCTAATATCTATCCCTGTGCGGCGGCTGGAACCCTTATTTTCTGTCGTCCCGTCGTCGCCGACATAGACCAATTCGTTTTCGGAATCCAATCGCCAAAGAGCTACGTTCAAGATAATTCGGTTGAGTAGATTTATTTGCGAACCAATTTCGCTGCCCATCACTTGCGGCAGGCGATGATTGGACGGCTCCTGGACGGACGAGCGAGCGTCGTTGGAGTGAAAACCCGTGCCGTGATTGACAAAAAATTGAAGATTCTTGGCAGGTGTAAAAATCAAATTCGCTTTATAGGAGGGTAAAAACTGATAGTTGAACCCTGAATAATTTTTGTGGTCAGCACTTTCTGGGCGCAAATCCTGCACATCAAACAGCATATAATTGCCCCGAAGAGCAACGTCGGCACGCAACCAATCGTTGAACGTAACGTCTTGTTTGACAAAAATATTCATATTATTTTGGGTAATTTTGGCGTGCGCTTGCTCAAAAAAACGAGCGCGTTTTTCGGTATTCCAAAGTGAATTTTCGATGTTATCGCTCCGAAAACCACCGCCCACAGTCGTCTTATATTCCAATCCGTAAGCGTCGTAAAAAATCTTATATTTAGTATTGATGCCAGATACAAAACGATTGTCGGACTGTTCGATTTGGTCGCCTCGCAACGGATTGTTGGCAAAAAAAGTAAAATTAGAAAACAACTTGAACCGATAGTTGCTGGTAAAAAAATTGGACTCAAACTGCCGATTTTTTCCGATAGAATTGTACTGAATATTAGTGTTGATGCGCTGCGTAGTGCCGCCTTCGGTGTTGTCAATGCTTCCAAAACGTCCGATTTGTCCACTCGCCACCGCCCGCTCTGGCACTTGTCCGCTTGCGTCCCAACTGCTCCCAAAGCCCGAAATACTCAATGCCAGCGAGGACGAATTGGAGAGTTGAATACTGGTTTTATTGAACAAGTTGTAGCGCAAAAACTGCTGATTGCTCTCAAAATAACCCGGCGCGTAAACCAACTCGTTGGCGATGTAAGAATGTACGCCGTCTTTACCCGTCGGAATATTCGCCATCAGCAAAAGGCGATTGGAAGAAATAGCGCGCTTGCTTGGCACGCTGCCGAACTCCAAAGTCGCTTGGCTGCTCTGCAAACTATCCAACGTATTGAATTGCACCGCCGCGCCCGTCGCAAAATCTCCAAACTCCGCAAAATACGGACCCTTGAAAACGTCCATATTTTTCACCGTTTCGGGAATCAAAAAATGCAAATCGGCATAACCTTGTCCGTGTCCGTGCGACGGCATATTGACGGGAATCCCATCTACGAAAGTCGCCACGTCCGTCCCGTGGTCACAATCGAATCCGCGAATAAAAATCTGTTCAGCTTTGCCGCCGCCAGCGTGTTGAGCGATGAACAAGCCCGGCACCAAACGCAACATATCTTGTGCAGTATTTTTTGGGCGCAGCTCGAAATCAATTTTTCCCAACGTAGAAGTAGAAGCTGCCGAAATCGCTTTTTTAGAAGAAATAGCGAAGTCAGGCAAATTGATCAACGTAGGATACATATATATCGTTAGCTCTAACGCCTTGTCGCTTTTCAAATCCACCTCTTTTTCGTTGGTATAAAACCCCTCCATCTCCACGCGAAGCGTATAATTGCGAGCAGGAATTTCGAGAAAAGAGAAGCGACCGTTTTCATCAGTCACGGTTTCAAAATTTGTGTTGGCAAGTCGGATTTTCGCTTGCTGGATAGGTATTTTGTTGAAACTACTGAATACTACGCCCGTGAGCGAGCCAGAATGTGCGAAGGACAAAGACGGCATCAAAGCCGCAAGGAATAAAATAAACGGTAGAATTTTGATTTTCATGTTGGAATTAGTACGTTTGGGTCTTAAAAAACAATTTCATTTCGATAAATAGATATACGTCTAAAATGAAAATTCAGTTTTTTTGTAATTTTTTCTTAACATTGCGCCCAAGAAATGTGTTTAAAATTAATTGACTATTTTTGTTAAAAATTCGATTAATCGCTGCGTTATTTTTTGCTTCAGCACGCTGCGTTGCGCCCAAAAAATATCTTTTTATCGACTGAATTTCTATGAAGCGTTTCTTGAAAAGTATTTGTATCAAATAAAATTCTAACTGAAATTTTCCTCAAAAAATATTTTGGATAAAATCAGTTCTCAAATTAAATAAAACAAAATGAAAAAAATATCC
>JAYWGG010000335.1:0-11862 GCA_043778415.1 Saprospiraceae bacterium | reverse complement strand
AACATTACCATCAAATTAGGTCCGACATTCACAGGAGCTTTGACGAATGTAGCCGAAATTTCTTCCGTAAAAGATGCAAATGGCGGCACGCCGACCGACATAGACAGCACGCCAGACAGCAACCCGAACAACGACGGCACGCCGAAAAATGACGTAGTCAATGAAGACGGCAAAAACGGTGGCGACGAAGACGACTCTGACCCAGAAACCATCACGGTAACAGCCGATACCAATATTTTTGACTTGGCATTGACCAAGAAATTATCTCCGACCCAATCTACGATTGTTCGTCCGGGCGATAAAGTAAAATATGATATTACTGTTTACAATCAAGGAACAATTACCGCTACGCGAATCAACGTAGTTGATTATGTCCCTGCGGGAATGACTTTCAACAACGCCGATAATCCTCAATGGTTTATTGGCACTGGCGGCTTGCCAATTTATGTAGCGGGTCCAGTTCTTCCAGGAGCGCAAACGACGACGACTATTATTTTGACAGTTTCGCCTACTTTTGTAGGAACTTCAATTACCAACGTAGTAGAAATAGTGAGTGCTGCCGATGAAAATGGAAATCCTAAAACAGATATCGACAGCACGCCAGATAGCAATCCAAACAACGACGGTACTCCGCAAGACAATGTCATTAGCGGAAATGGAAAAGCAGGTGGCGACGAAGATGATTCTGACCCCGAAACGATTACCATTACACAATTCGTACCACAGCCAGATTTGGCGTTGCAGAAAAAATTAGCTACGGGTCAATCCAGTATCATAAGACCGGGAGATTTCGTGACATTTACTATCAATATATTGAATCAAGGAAATATCGCAGGCACACAAATCCAAGTGACTGACTATATCCCAACAGGTTTGGTATTGGCAGATGGCAACTGGACGACTTCTGGCAATACAGCTACTTTGAATACTCCAATCGCAAGTTTAGCTCCACAGGCAACGACTACACGCGACATCAGATTCCAAGTGTCGTCGGCTTTCACAGGGACTTCGCTGCGCAATAAAGCAGAGATTTCTTCCGTAAAAGACAGCGTAGGCGGCGTATTCGCAGATATAGATTCTAAACCAGACAATATAGACGGCAACCAGCCGGGCGAAGTCAATCCGAAAAATGACGTAATCAACGAAAATGGAAATGCTGGTGGCGACGAAGACGACCACGACTTCGAGGACGTAAGCGTTACACAGGTATTTGACTTGGCATTGACTAAAAAATTAGCTCCGGGTCAAGCCGCCAGCGTCAAGCCGGGCGACCTCGTCAATTTTGCTATCACAGTCTTCAATCAAGGAACTTTGCCAGCCACAAATATCCAGGTGGTGGACTATGTCCCTTCAGATATGGCTTTGGCAGACCCTACTTGGTCGCTTGGTATCAATAACGCAGCAACTTTGAACACCCCAATAGCCTCTTTGGCTCCGGGTGCGAGTACGACCGTTAATATCAAACTACAAGTAAAATTCACATTCCAAGGAATTTCTTTGACCAACAAAGCAGAGATTTTGAGCGCAAGCAATCCTTTGAATTTGCCAGACATAGACAGCACGCCAGACGGCGATCCGAACAACGACCCGACTATCAACGACGAAATCAATAAAACTCCAGCGACGGGCGACGAAGACGATGAAGACCCTGAAACCATCGCTGTGACGCAAATATTTGACTTGGCACTTACTAAAACTTTGGCACCGGGTCAGACAGGACCGTTCAAACAAGGTGATTTAGTAACGTACTCAATCATTGTTTACAATCAGGGAACATTGGACGCTTTCAACGTGAACGTGACCGATTATGTCCCTGCGGGAATGACCGTAAGCGACCCGAATTGGTTCCAAAATGGACAAACAGCTACCCTAAACGGTGGTATTCCATTCATCGGTGCCAACCAAGCGACGATTCGTTTCATATCAATGAGAATCAGCCCGACTTTTCAAGGAAATAGTTTAGTAAATAAAGCCGAAGTAAGCGGCGCAGATAATTTATTGAACCAACCAGACGTAGATAGCAGACCTGACCAAAACCCGAACAACGACGGCGGTGGAAAAGAAAATTCTCCTTCCGATAACGTTATTACAGGCAACGGAACTGGTACGCCGGGCGATACCAATCCAGCGACAGACGAAGACGACGAAGACCCAGCTCAAATCCCTGTGTTGCAAACATTCGATTTAGCTTTGGTCAAAAAATTAGCGGCTGGTCAAGCAACAGCAGTAGCGGTTGGCAGCAACGTAACATTTACTTTGACTGCTTTCAATCAAGGTTCGCTCAACGCTACCAATGTCCAAATAACAGATTATATCCCTGCGGGATTCGCATTGAACGACCCGAATTGGACAGCAGTGGGCAATAAAGCAACTTTGAATACGCCGATAGCAAGCATTTTGCAAGGCAATCAAGCCAACGTGAATATCATTTTGAGAGTATTGCCGACATTCCAAGGAAATAGTCTGAAAAATACAGCCGAAATAAGCAGCGCAAGCAACGCTTTAAATTTGCAAGACATAGATTCAACACCAGATAATACCGACGGCAACCAATCGGGTGAAATCAACCCAGTTGATAACTCCATCACAGGCGACGGTAAAAATGGCGGCGACGAAGACGACCACGACATCGAAACTATCCAATTACTACCGGGTAGCATCAGTGGTATCACATGGAAAGAGTGCGACAACAAAGGTGTTCGTGAAGCAGGCGAAAAAGGAATAGCGGGCGTAACAGTTACTTTGAATGGTTCAAGTTTCAGCGGCGTTCCATTCAGCGCAATCGCAGTGACTCCGACAACAGGAATATACAACTTCCCGAATGTACCAGCCGGAAATTATACTATCACGTTTAGTATGCCTGGAGGTATGGTAGGACTCGCTCGCGTCCCTAAAAACGTCGGAGGCAACGACGCAATAGACAGCGACGCAGACATAACAACAGGTTTGAGCGATGCGATTGTTGTGTTAGGCGGCGTAAATACTCCGAATGTAGATGCAGGTTATACCGACATCCAAGCACCAGTATTTACCACCGTTCCGAATAATTTGACTATAGAATGTAGCGACCCAGAGCCGAATGTATCAACGACGTTAGCTGCTTCTGACAACTGTACTGCGCCATTAAGTATAATTATTACATATTTAGGACAAGTAAAAACGCCAAATCCGGCGGATAACTGCCCAGATAGTTACACGCTCACGCGTACTTGGAGAGCGACAGACGAATGTGCTAATTCGACGACAGTGCAGCAAACTATCACCGTGCGTGATACCAAAGCGCCAACGTTTACTTCGCAAATTCCGTCCGATGTGACAGTTCAATGCGATGCAATTCCGGTAGCCCAAACTCTGGCTGCTTCTGATAATTGCGATGCAGACGTGACGGTAACTTTCGCAGAAACAAATACAAAACCTACAACGGGTTGCGTAGATAACTATACCATAAAGCGTGTTTGGACAGCTACGGATAATTGTGGAAATAAAACCACAAGAACTCAAAATATCCAAGTAATTGACACCAAGTCACCAGAATTTATCAATCCACCAGCAGATATTACCATAGAGTGCGATGTTCCTGTGCCAGTACAAGTTATTCCGCAGGCTACCGATAATTGCGACCTTTCTGTCACTGTTACCTACATCGGCGAGCAAGTTCAGCAAGTCATTTGCCCACGCATCTTGATTAGAACTTGGCAAGCAACCGATAATTGTGGAAATACAAAACAGACTTCACAAAGAATCACAATTCAGGATACCAAAGCACCAGTATTCACATCAGTACCTGCGAATGTGACAGTAGATTGCGCCTCTATTCCAGCTGCTCCGGTTGCAACTGCAACAGATAACTGCTCTACACCAACGGTTACATACAAAGGAGAGGTATTGGGTACAGGAGTTACTTGTAAAACATTAACTCGTACATGGGAAGCAACAGACGCGTGTGGCAATAAAACAACAGCTACGCAAGTTCTGACCATCGGCGATGGTGTAGCACCAACGTTTACGAGTGTTCCAACAAGCGTGACAGTAGAATGTACATCAGTACCGCCAGTAGGTACAGCGACGGCAACAGACAACTGTTCTACACCGACCGTTTCATATCTTGGAGAAGGAAGAACTTCGGCAGGTAATTGTGATAACAATTACATCTTGACTCGTACATGGGAAGCGAGCGATGCTTGCGGCAATAAAACAACGCGCACGCAGACGATAAAAGTACAAGACACATCGGCACCGACATTCACTTTTGTCCCAGCCGATGTTACAATAGCTTGCGAAAATGTCCCAACGGTGGGGCTACCAACTGCGACAGATGGGTGCAGCTCACAGGCAACGATTACTTACATAGGCGAAACGAATGGCGCAACTTCTGCGGGAGCTTGCCGCATATTGAATCGCACTTGGACAGCTACAGATAATTGTGGAAATATTGCGACAAGAACGCAAAAAATCACAATTATTGACAATCAGCCTCCTGTGTTCTCTGGCGTGCCAGCGAATGTGACGGTGGAGTGTGACGCAGTTCCTGCGCCTGCACAGCCGACAGCTTCTGACAACTGCGTTACAAATGTTACCGTTGTGTTTGCAGAAACATCTGTTGCGGTAACTTGTGAAAATTCATATACAATAGTTCGTAAATGGACAGCCACAGACGCTTGCGGAAATACCGCCACAGCAACACAAACGCTGACCGTTAGAGATACCAAAGTACCGACATTCACTTTTGTCCCAGCAAATACCACGTTGTCTTGCGACCAACAACTGCCGACAGTCGGTACGCCAGTCGCTTCCGATAATTGTGATATTTCAGTTGCAATAACTTATGTTGGCGAGATAAAAGTGGCTGGTACTTGTGTAAATAACTACACATTGTTCAGAACTTGGGAAGCAGCCGATAATTGTGGAAATAAAGTGAAAGCGACACAAACGTTGGTGTTCCGCGATGCAATCGCGCCTACTTTGACCAATGTGCCTGCGGATTTAGTATTGAAATGTAACGAAACACCACCAACGCCGCCGACCGTAACAGGTTCTGATAATTGCGATACGGACGTACAAGTTACATTCAACCAAACAGAAACAACAGATGCAAATGGTAGAAAATTAATCACCCGTACTTGGACAGGATTTGACAACTGTGGAGGTTCTGTAACCAAATCACAGCTCATTACCATCAATCCTTGTACGCCGATTTTTGACCTTGCATTGACGAAAAAATTAGCAATAGGACAGCCAGCGATTGTATTGCCGGGCGCAAATGTAACATTTACAATCACAGTATTTAATCAAGGAAATACTCGTGCTACCGCCATCAATGTCGTAGATTATATCCCAACAGGATTTACTCTCAATGACCCGAATTGGACAGCAGTTGGCACTAAAGCCACTTTGAATACGCCTATTTCTGTTTTGGTAGCAGGCGCGCAGACTACGGTTGATATTAAATTAACCATCAGTCCGACATTCACAGGAACTAAATTGACAAATATTGCTGAAATCACATCTGTAAAAGATTCCCTCGGCGGACCAATCACAGATATTGACTCTACACCTGACGACAACCCAACCAATGATACCGTAGGCAGCACGCCACACGATGTATCTGGTAACGGAAATGGCGGTGGTGACGAGGACGACCATGACCAGCAGGATATTAACGTTGTCCTACCGACCCCTGGAAGATTTGACTTAGCATTGACCAAAACATTGGCTTCGGGTCAGGCGCAGACAGTTTCTGTAGGCGACAATGTAAGATTCAATGTTACCGTTTACAATCAAGGAAATGTCACCGCTACCGCCATCGAAGTCGTAGATTATATCCCAACAGGATTGATACTCAACGACCCGAACTGGACAGCAGTTGGAAATAAAGCTACTCTGAATTTGCCAATCGCCAATTTGGGTGCGGGCGCGCAGACCAGCGTAACCATCGCTTTCAAAATTGACCCAACATTTGCGGGAACAAAATTGACCAACATCGCTGAAATAAAATCTGCAAAAGATTCTATCGGCGGACCAGTGACAGATATTGACTCTACGCCTGACGATAATCCGAACAATGACACCTTTACATCGCCGCATGACATCAATGGCGACGGCAAAAACGGTGGCGATGAAGACGATAGCGATAAGCAAGACATCAACATCAATCCAGTCGCCCAGAGAGTCTTTGACTTGGCTTTGACCAAAACATTGGCTCCGGGACAGTCGGCATCTGTCCAAGCAGGCAGTAACGTAACGTTCCTCGTCACGGTCATCAATCAAGGCAACGTAGGAGCTACCGCAATCCAAGTCGTAGATTATATTCCGACAGGATTGACGCTCAACGACCCGAACTGGACAGTAGTTGGCACGAAAGCAACTTTGAACACGCCTATCGCTTCTTTGGCAGCAGGCGCGCAGGTAAGCCGACCGATAACATTCACAGTAAATCTTGGATTTGTTGGTAGATTGAAAAACGTCGCGGAAATCAAAGATGCAAAAGACGAAAATGGCAATCCAGTAACAGATATTGACTCTACGCCAGACGACAATCCGAACAACGACCCAATAGGAGAAGATGATAAAGACGACGAAGAAATAGAAGTCGTAGCTCCACCTACACCAATATTTGATTTAGCGTTAATTAAAAAATTAGCAATCGGTCAGTCAAATTTGGTGACAGTCGGAAGTGATGTTAATTACTCAATAACAGTTTACAATCAGGGAACCGTGACCGCAACTCAAATCGCAGTTGTAGATTACGTCCCAGCAGGAATGACTTTGAATGACCCGAATTGGTCATTGAGCGGCACAACTGCGACTTTGAATACACCAATCGCTACTTTGGCGGCAGGTGCGCAAACAACAGTCACAATCAAGCTGAAAGTAAATCTGAATTTTACGGGTTCAACATTAGTAAATACAGCTGAAATAAAATCTGCGAATGATGCAGACGGAGTTCCAGCAACGGATATTGACTCTACACCAGATAGCGACCCGAATAACGATACTTATTCAGGAAATGATAATATTTCAGGCGACGGCAAAAATGGCGGTGATGAAGATGACAGCGATAAAGAAATGGTTCGCGTAATTCCTCAGACTACCAAAGTATTCGACTTGGCATTGACCAAAACATTGGCTCCAGGTCAAGCGGGCGGCGTAAATGCAGGTGCGACAGTTAATTTCACAATTACTGTTTTCAATCAAGGAAATGTTCCAGCTACCGCCATCGAAGTCGTAGATTATATCCCAACTGGATTGACGTTGAACGATGCAAACTGGACGCTTGTTGGCAACAAAGCCACACGGAACACTCCGATAGCAAGTTTAGCTGCTGGCGCAAGCACAATGGTTAATATTGCGCTCAAAGTAGATCCGAGCTTCGCAGGAGGTCGCCTGATAAACATCGCTGAAATAAAATCTGCAAAAGATTCTATCGGCGGAACGGTGACCGACATTGACTCTACACCTGATGACAATCCGAACAACGACACCTTTACATCGCCACACGACATCAACGGCGACGGCAAAAACGGTGGCGACGAAGACGACCATGACGAACAGGATATTATCGTAAACCCAGCAGTTTGCACACCACCGAGCTTCACGGCGACGGCGGTACAAGCGACTTGCACAGGCTTTGTAGCGAACAACGACGCTAAATTGACAATAAGCAACATCATAGACGGAACGAAAGTCGGGTTTAGTGTTGGCACAACATTCACAGGAAGTTTTGCAAGTGCGACTGCGATAAGCGGCACGGGTGCAACAGTAGCGACTGGTTTGACGAATGCGACGACGACTTACACAATTCGTGTTTACAAGACCGAGAATTGCTTTACGGACCAAGTAGTGACATTGAGCAAAAAAGACTGTGGCACAGACATTTGCACACCACCGAGCTTCACAGCGACGGCGGTACAAGCGACTTGCACAGGCTTTGTAGCGAACAACGACGCACGATTGACGATAAGCAACATCATAGACGGCACGAAAGTCGGGTTTAGTGTTGGTTCAACATTCACAGGAAGTTTTGCAAGTGCTGTCGCAATAAGCGGCACGAGTGCAACGGTAGCGACTGGCTTGACGAATGCAGCGACGACTTACACGATTCGTGTTTACAAGACCGAGAATTGCTTCACGGACCAAGTAGTGACATTGAGCAAAAAAGACTGTGGTATAGACATTTGCACACCACCGAGCTTCACGGCGACGGCGGTACAAGTTACCTGTAACGGAGTAGTGCCAAATGTAGATGGAAAAATTAACATCAGTAATATTGTCGGAAACGCTGTTAGAGCGGGTTACAGTTTAGGTTCAGTGTTCACAGGTACATTTGCAAGCGCAACTGCGATAAGCGGCACGAGTGCAACGGTAGCGAGTGGATTGCCAAACCCTACAGCAGGAGGTCAAACCTATACGGTTCGTGTGTATGCTTCTGAAACGTGTTTCACAGACTTCACAGTTACGTTGCTTCGCAACAACAACTGCGTACCGCCTGCGCCGCCAGCTTGTTCATTAGAAATTTCTACAGTGAAAGCAAGCGGTTGTGTGTGTGCAGGTTCGAGCAATACGGTAGGAGTGATGGCGACCATTACTTGGGGAGATTATCCAGCAGGACAAACGATTGTAGTAAGATTGGGCAACCAAACTAAAATAATCAATCCAGCTACGACTTCTTCGCCAGCGACCGTGCAGTTCACGATACCAGCCAATAGTGGTCTGAACACAGTGACAGCAGCTTACGCAGATGAAACTTGTGAGGTTACGAAAAACTTTACGATTACCAGTACGATTGACAACGTACCGCCAGTGATTACATTCAATGTACCGCAGTTGTTGAATTTCCGTAGTGGAGATACACTGACGTTTGAATGTTCTAATCCGCCGACGTTCAGAGCTTCTGATGCGACCGTGACAGATAATTGCGATGCAAATCCAACTATCAAATTCAAAGACGTAGCAATGGCTCCGGGCAGTTGCCCCCAATCTATGCTAATGCACTGCCAATGGGTAGCGACAGATGCTTGCGGAAATGTCACTTCGGTAGATATTTATGTAAGAATTCAAGACACAAAAGCACCGACTTTGATTGGCTTACCAGCCGACTTGACGGTTAATTGCGAAGACTTACCAGTAGCAGCTACTGTGACAGCAACCGACCTTTGCGACGATGAAGTAAATGTATTGTATAGCCAAACAGACGACAAAGCTCTGGGTTGTGCAGGAAATTACCGCATCACACGCACTTGGACAGCGCAAGACGATTGCGGAAACAAAACAGTCGGCAGACAAGTGATTACAGTGAAAGACGTGACTGCGCCGAACCTCATCGGAGTGCCTGCGAATGTTACCGTTTCGACGGTCAATGACATTCCTGCTCTTCCATCTGTGAAAGGTGTAGATAATTGCTCGGATACTGCGACAGTAGTTTTGACGCAAACAGAAGTTCTTTACCAATGCGACGGAAAAATAATTACTCGCAAATGGACAGCAACCGACGAATGTGGAAATGCAGCTACCAAAACACAGGTCATCACAGTAACAGGAAGTCCGCTTCCGATAGCTGGCACGGCGACTTTGAGCAGCGACACAGCTTGTTTGGCTGCGAGCGGAGCAACGATTTTGGGAACTGCTACTACCAACAGCACTGTTCCAGCAGGATATTCTTTGAAATATGTATTGACGAAAGGTACGAGCTTGACCATCGTAGATGTGAAAGATACGCCTAACTTCAATGTCACGACGGCAGGCGATTACAGAGTTCATGTATTGATTTATAATCCTGCGACTTTGGATTTATCAACTGTTCAGATAGGAACTACCACTGGCGCACAGGTCGCCGCACTCTTGGTTCAAGGTGGCGGTACGATTTGCGGAGCGTTGAATGTAACAGGTTCTCCAATTATTGTGAAAACTTGTACGCCACCGCCGCCGCCAGCTTGCGATATTCTTGCTGAAAGCAATGCAACAGTTCAAGCTGCAAAATGTGATACTTTGGCGCAATATTGCTTGCCAATCGAGTTAGCAGATTTGAGTAAATACACTGTATTGAAAGATGGTCAGCTTTACACTGCGGGCTACAACGGTTGTGCTTTCGACAGTTCGTTCTCTTACTTGTATCTCACGATTCCGGGTCAGGGCGCAACAGGACCTTACGAATTGCAGTCGTGGAAAGTGAACAACCAGACATACTCTGGAACATTCGCCAACATCGCAGAATTGGTAAGCAAAATGAATACTTGGGACGCAAACGCCAACTGGGTACAAGATGCCTTGACGAAGACGATAAAAGGCGGAAATAAAGGAAATATTTATGGCAAAATGAACATCATTCAGTTGGGAACAACTAACATGGCGGAATTGCAGATAAATACGAACTTGATACCGCACGGAATAGCCGTCAAATTGAATGTTGGTTCGCACGTCATTGTGGTAACAGATAATGCAACGGGCTGCACGGACAGCGTGAGAGTCAATGTGACTTGTCCGCAACCGCCGCCGACAGCGTGTGGAGATTTGATAGTTGCGAAATCTAAAATTTTGCAAGCTCAAAACTGTGCCGACGGAGCGAGATTGTGTGTCGAAATACCGTTTGCAAACAGCAACCGCTACACGATTACAGACAACAATGCAGCATTTACAGGCATCAGAACCGCTTGCAGCATCAACGGACTACAGGGAATCTCAATCGTGTTGAGCGAAGGACAACACAAAGTAGTGTTCACGGACATCGAAAACGGTTGCAAGGATACAATAACGGTAAAAGTAATTTGTATTCAGAACCTGATAATCAACAGCACCGTGTTTGTCCGCCAATTAGATACTATAACATTGGCTATCAACGAATTGCCGGGAACTCCGATAAGCATTACGAAGATAGACCAAATGAGCGGCAACAGCGAATACGCCAATTTGATTCCAGTAGCGGGTACAATCAACAAAGTACGCTGCGCGGGAGTAGAAAAAGGATTTGAAAAAGCAACATTCGTCATCAAAGACGATTTGGGCTTCACAGATACGACTTTCTTCAACATCACCGTAATAGAGAGAGCCATCAAGCCAATCGCAATGCCAGACGTATTGACTACGACCAGAGGCAGAGCGGGCGCGATAGATATTACAAAAAATGATACATTGACTGGTGCAATTACTCGAATAGAATTAGTAACTTTGCCCGCCAACGGAATCGTATTATTAGTAAATGGGGTAGCAGTTTATAAACCAGCCGCCAACTTCTGCGGAAACGACAGCTTCGAGTATGAAGTTTGTACCGCACAAGGTTGTTCGAGAGCGACGGTGCAAGTAAAAGTACTTTGCAATGGTTTAGAAATATTTACAGGATTTTCACCAAACAATGACGGAATTAACGATAATTTTGTAATTTTGGGCATCGAAAATTATCCGAACAACGAATTGCAGATATTCAGCCGTTGGGGAATGAAGGTCTTCGGACAAAAAGACTACCAAAACGACTGGAACGGCAGGTGGAACGGTAACAATTTGCCAGACGGAACGTACTTCTATATGTTGGACGACGGCGAAGGAAATACCTACACAGGTTATCTGCAAATCAACAGATAGAATTTAAGAATTGTAAATAAAAAAGTGTGAGTTTCGAAATGGTGGTAGTGACATAAGAGTCGCTGCCACCTTTTTTTGTAAAAAAATTATGTTGCGCAAATTTTTTTACTAAAATTTCAGGCAGCATTTTATTAGCTATTACTGTATTTTCAGACGTGCCTTGTAGAAATTCAAGTTTTTGCAAAAATATCGTCTGGCGGAGCCGACGAGTATTTTTCGCGCGCCGACGGGATTTTTGCAAAAACTTTAGAATTTATACAGAGCACTTGATTTTTTTGGTTACTTTCTTCT
>JAYWGG010000334.1:0-11933 GCA_043778415.1 Saprospiraceae bacterium | reverse complement strand
TCGAGGGTCGCGCCTGTAGTCACCACGTCATCTACGAGCAAAATGTGTTTGCCGCGCAGTCGCTCTATATCGGTCGCCTCAAAAGTAGTCGCTACGTTTTCGAGTCGCTCTGCTGCGCCTTTTCGGGTTTGAGAGTCTGCCATTTTTTTGCGCTGCAACACGTCTTTCCACCAAGGTTTGCCCATCGTTTCCGACAGACCCTCGGCAAATAAATCGCTTTGATTGTAGCCCCGAATTTTTTCTCTTTTGGGGTGCAAAGGCACAGGCACGATGCTGTCGATAGTCCGAAATTGGTCGGATTCCGTCAAGTCCGAGCCGTACATTTTGCCCAACAAAAGCCCAACTTCTCGCTTCCCTTCGTACTTCAAGCCGTGAATCAGCGTTTGCGCTCGCGTGCCTTGCCCAAAATGGTAGAGTGCGCCAGCCGCAGAAAGCGGCAAACGTCCCCAGAATCTGGTCACAAAAGGATTGTCGGCGGCGCGGCGATGGAAATTTGTTTTTGGCAAATGGTATTCGCAAGAAACACAAATGACTGTTTTGGAGCCATCTGACGGAAGATTTTTCCCACACGCCAGACATAATTGCGGGTAAAACAATCCTACGAAGTCGTCAAAATAAGGAATTTTCATAAGTCAGTATTTGATTTTGGAAACACTAAATTAAGCAAAAAAATCATTTTACAAAATATTTTCTGCTGCAATTTGTTTTTTATAAAAAAGGTCGGTATATTTGTAGCGAAATTTCGCTGAAATATAATTTATCACTTAAAATACCTTTTAAAATGTCTGATACAATGACCGCAATAGCCACCGACCTGCTCAAAGGCGGAGAATTTGTTATCCGCGACACCGAAGCGGAGTCCGTTTTTATCCCCGAAGAAATCAACGAAGACCAGCAAATGGTAGTAGATATGTGCCGCGATTTCTTGCACAACGAAATTTTCGCCAACAGTGCGAAAATAGAAAAACAACAGGACGGCATCGCTGTAGAATTGCTCCACAAAATGGGCGCACTCGGCTTGCTCGGAACCCACATTCCGCAGGAATACGGCGGCTTGGAGTTGGATACCAACACCAATACTTTCATCAACGATGTACTCGGTCCGTCGGGTTCTTTTACCGTCGGTTTTTCTGCCCACATGGGTATTGGTATGTTGCCAATCCTTTACTTTGGGACAGAAGCCCAAAAACAACATTACTTACCAAAACTATCGACAGGCGAACTAAAAGCCGCTTACTGCCTCACCGAGCCAAGCTCTGGCTCTGACGCTTTGGCTGCCAAAACCCGCGCCGACTTGACAGAAGACGGTAAAAATTACCTGCTCAATGGACAAAAAATGTGGATTTCTAACGCAGGTTGGGCAGATGTTTTTATAGTATTTGCGAAAATCGGCGGCGAAAAATTCACAGGTTTTATCGTAGAGCGCAACTCGCAAGGGCTTACTTTTGGAGCAGAAGAAGACAAATTGGGCATCAAAGGCTCTTCCACGCGCCAAGTGTTTTTTGAGAATGTAAAAGTCCCCGCAGAAAATATCTTGGGCGAAATCGGAAAAGGACACCTCATCGCTTTCAACGCACTCAACATTGGACGCTTCAAATTGGGCGCGCATTGCGTCGGCGGCTCGAAGCAAAGCTGCACCGTCGGCATCCGCTACGCCAACGAGCGATACCAATTCAATCAACCTATTTCCAGCTTTGGAGCGATGCAGTACAAGATGGCGGAGCAAGCTATCCGCATTTTTACTACCGACTCGTCCATCTATCGTGTTTCAAATTTGATGCAAGAAAGAAAAGAAATGGCGCAAGCCGCAGGACATTCTTTTGGACAGGCTCAACTCGAAGCCGCCGAAGAATACGCCATCGAATGTTCTATCATAAAAGTTGCGGGTTCGGAAGTATTGGACTATACGGTAGATGAAACGTTGCAGATACACGGAGGAGTGGGTTTTTCGGAAGAATATACGCCTGCCCGTGCCTACCGCGATGCGCGCATCAACCGCATTTATGAAGGCACGAATGAAATAAATCGCTTGCTGATGGTGGACCAGTTGCTGCGCCGAGCGATGAAAGGACAGCTCGACTTGGTAGGTCCAGCGTGGGCAGTCCAGAAAGAACTCTCGTCTATGCCGAGTTTTGACCGCCCGACGGGATTGTATGCCGAAGAAAAACAAGCCGTCAAAGATTTCAAAAAAATTATTTTGATGGTAGCGGGTGCCGCCGTGAAGATGCAAATGGACGGCAAACTCGACCTAAAAAAAGAACAGGAAATACTTACGAATGTCGCTAACTTGCTGATAGACACTTTCAACGCCGAGTCCACATTGCTGCGGGTAGAAAAATTGGCAGACCGCTCCGACCGCCGCCACCCACAAGAAGTGTATGAGGCAATCTTGCAAACATTTTTGGCTGATGCCAGCGCGCGAATGACTAAAAACGCAACCGACGCTTTGGCTTCTTTCGCAGAGGGCGATTTATTAAAAACCTTGCTGATGGGTCTGAAACGATATACCAAATATCCGCCAATCAATGTCAAAAAAACTCGGCAACTGATAGCTTCGCGCTTGATAGAAGCCAACGAATATTGCTTTTAGAAACACGTCTAAAAACAAGAAAAAATTATTGTTCAAAAAAAAACGGTCGGTAACTGAAAGGTTATCCACCGTTTTTTTATACTTTTGCGGACTTCATAAATAAATTTATAATTTATAAAAAATAAAATATGTCTTTTGAAATAAATGGAAAATTAGTCCGCAAATACGACATCGAAACCAAAACCGCCTCTTTCCAGACGCGCGAATTCGTCATCGAAGTACAAAGTGGCAACTATCCCGAGTTTGTAAAATTTCAGACCACCCAAGAACGTTGCTCCGTCATTGAGCCTTACAATGAAGGCGACACCGTCAAAGTTCATTTCGATTTGCGAGGCAGAGAGTGGCAAGGAAAATATTTTACCAACCTCAACGCATGGCGCGTAGAAGCGAGCAGCGAAACTACCGCAGCAGCTCCCACCGCCTCCAAAAAGTCGTCTTCCTCCGCCAACAACATTAGCAATAATGATTTTCCGAGCGCGGACGATGAACCCGCTATCAGCAACGCGCCAACTGGCGGCGACTACAACGACGACTTACCTTTTTAAAAAATAATCGCTTATTTGTGACAGGCTACAAACATCTGATTGGTAGATACGACGGCACCGAACACGGAACGCTTTTGGTTTGTATGGGTGCTTTGCACGGCAACGAAACCGCAGGAGTGCGAGCAATAGACTTGGTGCTAAAAATGCTCGAAGTAGAACCCATCACCAATCTAAATTTTGTTTTCAAAGGGCGTTTTCTCGGCTTGTTGGGCAATACTCGCGCTTTTGAGAACCGCAGCCGATTCATTCGTCGCGACCTCAATCGCCAGTGGACGGACGAAAATGTACTGCGAATAGAAAGTGCCGATTTTGACTTGTTAGATGAAGAAGATTCGGAAATAAAAGAATTGTTGGTGCTTTTGCGAGCAGAAATCGAAGATTATCGCCCAAGTCGGCTTATTTTGCTTGATTTGCACACCACGAGCAGCGACGGTGGAATTTTTACAATCCCTGCCGACGGCGACTCGGAAAGCACCCGAATTGCGACCGGACTCAACGTACCAGTCGTCACAGGGCTGATGAGCAACCTGACGGGAACGACTTTGCATTATTTTAGGACACAAAATATGGGCTTGCCAACTGCGGCGATTTGCTTCGAAGCAGGACAACACGACGACCCGCTTTCCGTCAATCGCACCATAGCCGCTATCATCAACTGTATGCGTTCTCTGGGCTGCGTGGCTGCCGAAGATGTTGCCAATCGCCACGATACACTGCTCCAAGAATATTCAAAAAATCTGCCTTCTGTGACAAAACTCCTCTACCGTCACCCCGTGCAGCCAGATGACGATTTTGAGATGAAACGAGGTTTTCAAAATTTCCAGCCGCTCCAAAAAGGAGAGTTGCTGGCGACCGACAAACACGGAAAAATACTCGCACCTTCAGACTGCCTGATACTCATGCCGCTTTACCAACCACAGGGCGGCGATGGTTTTTTTTTGGTAGAAAAAATATCTTGACCCAAAAGTTTAATTGTGCGTATTCAAGCCGTCAATGATAGACTTCAAGCCCACAAACATCGGCTCTAAACCTTCTACCGTGACGAGCGGCTCAAGGTCGCCGTCCTCTGGGTCGTCGTCCGCCGTCAGTACGTCCTCCACGAAAGCCAACAAATCCTCCTGCGAATAATTTTCAAAACACTGGTCCAATCGAGTCTGAAACGGTTGATTGGTAGCTGTTTCAAAGACTTCCCAATTCGCCTCCTCTGCGTCTTCGAGCTGTTCTTCTGTCAGCATCGCCAGTTCAGGATTTACTTTGGACATAGATTGCCACACGATGAGTGCTACATAAAGCATAAATTCTCGCTCGTCCTGAGTCAGGACATCAAAAGAATCCGACACCAAATATGCCATGACGACGGGCTGCGCCTGCTTAAACGCTACGACTTGCTCCTCGTAATCTTCGGCGGCTTCGAGATGCCCGACCACTTGGTCAATAATAGATTCAGCTACAAATTGCATGATTGAATTATTTATTTTAAAACTATTTTGCTAAAAAAATATGCTGTTTTTTTATTCCAAATCAAACTTAATACCTTGTGCCAGCGGCAGTTGCGTACTGTAATTGATGGTGTTGGTTTGTCGGCGCATATAGGCTTTCCAAGCATCGGAGCCGCTTTCACGACCACCACCAGTTTCCTTTTCGCCCCCGAATGCGCCGCCTATTTCTGCGCCGCTCGTGCCGATATTGACATTTGCAATCCCACAGTCAGAGCCAGCAGCCGACAAAAACTGTTCCGCTTCTCGCAAATTAGTCGTCATAATAGCAGACGACAAACCCTGCGGCACGTCGTTTTGGAGCGCAATCGCTTCGTCCAACGTTTTGTATTTTACCAAATAAAGAATCGGCGCAAAAGTTTCGTGCTGCACAATCGCATAGCTATTTTCGACCTCCGCAATGCAAGGCTTCACATAGCAACCGCTCTCGTAAGCCGCACCCTCCAACACACCGCCTGCCACGACGAATTTTCCGCCTTCGGCAGTCACTCTGCCGAGCGTGGTCAGATAATTTTGCACGGCATCTTTATCAATCAGCGGTCCGACGTGGTTGTTAGCATCTAATGGGTCGCCGATGCGAAGCTGCCCGTAGGCTTTTGCCAAGCGATTTTTTAACGCTTCATAAACGCTTTCGTGGATAATAAGACGGCGCGTAGTAGTGCAGCGTTGCCCGGCTGTACCGACTGCGCCGAAGCACGCACCCGTCAGCACCAAATCCATATCGGCATTCGGAGTGACTATAATGGCGTTGTTGCCGCCCAACTCCAAAAGACTTCTGCCCAACCGCTCGGCGACTGCTGCGCCTACTATTTTGCCCATTCTCGTGCTTCCGGTAGCCGAAATAAGCGGCAGTCGGCGGTCGTGGCTCAACATCTCGCCTACTCGATAGTCGCCGTTGATGATGCAGCTAATTCCTTCTGGTAGGTCGTTGTCTTTCAGGATTTTATGTAAAATATTTTGGCAGGCGACTGCGCAAAGCGGCGTTTTTTCGGAAGGTTTCCATACGCAAACGTTGCCGCAGACCCAAGCGAGGCAAGAGTTCCACGCCCAAACTGCGACTGGAAAATTGAACGCCGAAATAATGCCGACCACTCCAAGCGGGTGCCATTGCTCGTACATTCGGTGCGACGGACGCTCGGAGTGCATCGTGAGTCCATAAAGTTGGCGGCTCAAACCGACCGCAAAGTCGCAAATATCAATCATTTCCTGCACTTCGCCCAAGCCTTCTTGAAGGCTTTTGCCCATTTCGTAGCTCACGAGCTGCCCGAGTTCGTCCTTGTATCGGCGAAGTTCGTTGCCATATTGACGCACCATTTCGCCGCGTTTGGGAGCAGGAACAGTGCGCCAGACTTGAAAGGCGGCTTGTGCAGTGGCGATGGTTTTTTGGTATTCGGCAGCCGTAGTCACGCTCGCGCTGCCTATATAAGAGCCGTCCACTGGCGAGTGAGAAGCAATAAAATCGTCAGAAAAAGAGGCTTGCAAGCCAGTAGAAGTGCCAGCGTTTTTGTCCTGCAACTGCAGTGCGGCGAGAAAATTTTTATTCATTAAAAAGTAATTGATTAGGTATTTTTGCGCACAAAAGTATTTATAAAAGCGTAGATTTTTTAGTACTTCTGTAAAAATATCTGCGAAAGAAATGCGTCTGAAATAAATCACTTATTTTTTCGTTGAATAGTGCGAAAATATTGCGTTGTTTTTTGTAATTTTCAGAAGAATTTAAAGCCAACCAAAATAAAAAAAATATGAACACCAAAAATTATGTGCTGCAAATAGAAAATCCTTGCACCCAAGATTGGGCGACGATGACGGCGACCGACAAGGGAAAATTTTGCGCCAGCTGCGCCAAAACAGTCGTTGATTTTACGAAACTTTCGGACAGCGCGGTGCTGAAAATTATCAAAAAAACCGACGGAAAAATTTGTGGACGATTGCGAAGTGAACAACTCGACCGCTTACTTTTAGACGATGCTGGCGGCAGTGTTTGGGCTTCAAAATTTTCAAAATTCTTGGCGAGTTTGTTTTTATTCGCGTCTGCTACCGCCGATGCGCAGTCTGTTCCGCTTGCGCCGACGCACGCCGAAAGCAAACTCAACGGAACACAAAAAACGCCCGATGCAGCCCAAAAAATAGAAGCGAGCAGAGATTCGTCTAAAAATTTGGTGGCAGGAAAAATAATTGAATTTTATGGTGGAAAGACCATAGATAGTGCTTATATCGTCATGAAAAGAGAAGGTAAAGAAGATAAAAATCTTACAAAGAGCGACATCGATGGAAACTTTAAATTGGTTATTCCCGACAGTCTTTTAGAAGAAAAAATGAACTTTGAAGTGTATTGTGTTGGGTATAAATCAATAGAATTTTCGGTGGCGAAAACTGAACTTCCTCTGACCCAAAAAGTATTCGCAATAAAAAAAAGAGGTATGGATATTATGGGCGATGTTTATATTAAGCGACAAAAAAAATCAGCACCACCAGAGAAACCGAAGCAGAAAGAACGTTAATGATTTGTCAATTTTCAATCCGACTACACTTTGCGAGCTATTTTTTTCGTTTCACAAAAGAATGACATGATTTTTACAAACTAATTGTATATTTGTGACTGCGAAACCTTTTTATTCAAAAAATTAATTATTCAAAAGTAACATGACCACTACGACAAACTGGAAAAAACACCTTGCGGCTATCGTCTGCGCTGCCCTTTTTGCTTTCACTGCGCAAGCCCAAAAATTTGCTTATGTAGATACCAATAAAATACTCGAAGGAGTAGGCGACTACCGCAAAGCACAGGACGAATTGGATAAATTGGCAACCAAATGGCGGCAGGACATCGCCCAAGAATACGACAAAATCAAGGGAATGTACAGCCGATACCAAGCCGAACAGGTGCTTTTGAGTGACGATGTAAAAAAAATCCGCGAAGAGGAAATAATGAACAAAGAGAAAGAAGTGCGCGAGATGCAAAAAGATAAATTCGGCGCAGAAGGTGCTTTGTTCAAAAAACGCCAAGAATTGGTGCGCCCTATTCAGGACAGAGTGTATGGAGTCATCGAGTCCTACGCCGCCGAAAAAGGCTATGATTTTATCCTCGACCGCAGCGACGCAGCCGTCGGAATCATCTACTCCAACCCAACTTACGACAAAACAAGCGACATCTTGAAGCGCGTAGGGAAGTAAGAAACGCGTCCAAAATAAATTACCCATTTTTTCAAATAATTTGAGTTCCTTATTTTTCTTCATTCCTTAAAAAAAATATTACCTTTGCACGTCCAATTATTCGAGAATTAAAAAAATCACAGAACAAAACAAATTATTTCAATCAATGAAAATGAATTTTTCTAAAATGTTGCTTTTGGTCGCTTGCTTTTGCGCAAGCGCGTCAGCGACCCAAGCACAAAAAATTGGCTACATGAACTCGGCAGCCATTCTCGCATCTATGCCCGAAGTAAAGCAAGCCGATGCCAACTTAGAGGCTCTGCAAAAACAGCTGCAAAAAAAGGGACAAGGTATGGTAGAGATTTTGCAAAAAAAATACGAGGAGTTGGCAGCCAAAGAAAAAGCAGGACAAATCCAGCGTCCGCAACTCGAAGTAGAAGCTAAAAAACTAAAAGAAGAAGAAGGCAAAATTGGTCAGTTCGAGCAAGATATGGCAAAGCAAGTATCGCAAAAACGCGAAACTTTGTTGCAGCCGATTTTGGCACGCGTCAATAAAGCCATCGAAGACATTTCGAAAGAAAAAGGATATAATTTTGTCTTTGATAGCAGCGTTCCCGTCTTGCTTTATGCCGACGAAAGTGCGGACGTAAGCGACTTGGTGCGCAAAAAATTAGGTTTAGCTGCTGCGCCAGCAGCCACAAAACCGTCGGTAGGTGGCAAAAAGTAATTCAGAAAAAATACTTCCCATCGGAGTCTTTGACTCGGGCATTGGCGGCTTGACAGTCGCCAATGCCCTCACTCGGCATCTCCCCCACGAAGAAATAATTTATTTCGGCGACACCGCCCACATGCCCTACGGCGAAAAATCCGCAGACGCAATCCGCTATTATTGCCTCAAAATCGTCAAATTTTTGTTGGAAAAAAATTGCAAAATCATCGTGATAGCTTGCAACTCAGCGACGGCTACCGCTTTCGACGCGATGCTGGATTTTTTTGGTAGCCAAGTCCCGTTTATCAACGTAATTGACCCGCTGGTGGAAGAAATTGGACGCTTGGACTTCCAAAAAGTAGGCATCATCGGTACCAAAGCAACCATTTCATCTAGCTCTTATGAGCGCAAACTCCAAGCCCTTGCACCCCAACTGAATATCTCTTCGCTCGCCACTCCACTGCTCGCTCCGATGATAGAAGAAGGCTTTTTTGACAACAATATTAGCCACACCGTGATTGATAACTATTTGTCGCACAGCAGTTTAGAAAATATTGACGCACTCCTTTTGGCTTGCACCCACTACCCTCTTATTCGCACCGAGATAGAAAATTATTATTGCGGAGCGGTAAAGATTTTCGACTCCACCGACCTCATCGCCAAAGCTGCCCGACAACTTTTGGTCGAAAAAAATCTCCTCAATCCTATTAGCCAAACGCTGCCCAAACATCAATTTTTTGTTTCTGACTACACGCCTTCTTTCGAGCAAACCACCCAATATTTTTATAAAAATAAAAATATTCATCTGGAACATTTACCCATCTGGTAGTTTTTTTCGGGTAGAAAATCAATCCACTTTCGCCCCAAAATCATAGCGAAGCCCTTTGTAAGAAACCAAAACAGCTTTCACGGAGCCAACCGAAACAGGCGACTCCACCAAAACGGGAATGCGATTGGCATCGTCGCTGACATACACATTGGGCTGCGAGCCTTCTTTGAACACATTGCCCGCCAACACTTGCGGACTAAAATGAATCGTGTTATAGTGTCCTTGTCTGTGGACGTATTTATTTTCTTTTTTTCCTCTGTACTGCACTTTGAGAGGATACATGGCGTTGTCCATAAATAATTTGACGGGAAATTCGGCACCGTTTTTGAACTCCGAATAGTCAATATTGCGGCAGTAATAAATAATCGAAAGCAGGTCGTGCATACAGTCATTGACCTTCGATACGTTGGTGTGAGTGTCGTCTTTGGAGCTGCCGTGATACGTCGTCGCCGTTTGAGTATTTTGGTCAAACACTATTTTATCATAAAATTTTATCTTTCCTTCCTGCACGTCGCGCACGGCTACCGTAGGCAACATATTGGCTTTGCAAATCCAAGTATCATAGTTGTCGCGCGCCTTGAAGAACCATTCGTAGGAGCTGTAAGTGCTTCCTTTCACCGCCACATGGTATTCATTTTGGGGTGTTTCGTCAATTTTGAAACGCACTTCGCCCGCCGAAAGCCACACAAAATTCCAGTTGTAATAAATCCGATACACCAACTCCTCGCCCGCCTGAAAAGTCGTATTTTGCATAAAACAAGGCTGCGGCATCTGTTGGGCTGCGGCAGAAAATGATGTAAGAAAAAGAAGTAAAACTCCCGCAACGCAACACGCCGATAAGCCTTTGAACTGATTATTTTTCATACCCGAATGGTTTTAAAAGATTGGTACTCACTACAAATATCAAACCTATAAACGCCGGTACGATAACGTTTATTATCCAAAGTCCGAAGGACGAGGCGAGAATACTCATCTCGTCGCGACTGAAAAAACCCCACACATAAAGTGCTACTTCGCCCCGCGCAAACATTCCCATTACGGGCGGAAGCGGCACGCTGGTTTGGAGCAAAAAGATAGTCGCAATGCACGCCAACGAGGCACTGAAAGACGTTTCGATGTCAAAAAATTGGAGCATACAAAAATACTGCGCCGTGTAGAGCAAATACCGAATCAGAGCAATAAAAATCGCCTGCGAAAGCTCGCTGCTGCTGTAATGCGTAAGAATCACGAGGTGTTTGAGCAACGGTTTTGCGTACCGAATGCCCGGTATTCGCTTCGCCAACGGCACGCAAAGGTCTATATTGTAAAAAATAAACAACAACAACAGTATCAACACAACCCCCAAAAAGCCGACTATTTGTAGCACAAAAAAATCTGTGACGACGAAGCGATAGGCAAAAAAGAGCAAGCCCGCCAACCCCAAAGTGATGATGACGAGCAGTTGGCTAAAGCTGCCGACCATCGTAGCGATGACGGCTTTCCATTGATTTTCGCGGCTCACCCAGAGGATTCTACCGCCGTATTCGCCGACGCGATTGGGCGTAAAAACCGAAAAAAGTACGCCTGCAAAGATAGCTCGATAGGCTTTCCAAAAACTCGTGGGTTCGAACTCGCGCGTCAGTTGCCGCCATTTTTGGGTTTCCAAAGCCCAGTTGAAAGGCATCAGCAGGATAGCCAACGAGAGCCACCAAATGTCTTTTCCAGTAATATTTTGGACAAAAACGTGCCAAAGTTCGTCCGCATGGTCGCGCCCAGCCACTTGGCGTTCTATGACCCAAGCGAGCATCGCCACCACAACGGCTTTTATCAAAAAATTGAGTTTTGAATTTTTTAAAGACTGAAAAAAAGCGGGCAAACAGGTAGATTTTTTAGTTGATTGAGTTCAAACTTATGTGTTCATAAATATCTTGAAGCGAAATAGAAACTCCAAGAGATTGCAAAAAAACGGACTGCTCCGTGTCTTCTTGCACCGTGATTTCCCATGTGTTGGGCTTGGAGCGAAACCAATTTTCTACCAAAGGTTTGTCTTGTTCCACCAAAATATATTCTCTGAACGACGGGATAAGTCGGTACGACATGAATTTTTCGCCTCTGTCATAGTTGCGCGTAGATTTTGACGCAACTTCCACTATCAGCAGCGGATTGAGGAGCAAGTCCTCTCGGTCTTCCCACAATTTGGGTTCTTCACAAATCACCAACGCATCAGCGTAAAGAACTTTATTGACTTGCGGGATATAGATTTTTTGGTCGCTGTTGATAACTAAAAATTTTTGAGGAAAATTTTTGACCGCACTTTTAATCGCCGTAGTTAGATTGGTAGCGATTATATTGTGTTTTATTTTTGAGCAGGGCGTAGCGATAATTTGACCGTTGTGATATTCGTGCTTGTGCTGCGCACTTTCCTCTTTGGCAAGATATTCGGAGAGCGAAAATTGCTTTTCGGAAGCTGCTGTCGCAGCTGATTTTTTCGCCTTTTCGGTAGCAATAGTAGGCATAAATATAAAAAATTTGATGCAGCGTAATTATAGAACAGTGCAAAGATACAAAGTTTTTTTCAAAAATAAGATGTGGCACATTCCTAAAAACACCAGCAAAAAGACGAAAAATGGAC
>JAYWGG010000333.1:0-11940 GCA_043778415.1 Saprospiraceae bacterium | reverse complement strand
AAATTTTGTCACAAAATCCCGAAAAAATAGAAGAAGTTTTAGACATTGACGCTACACTTTGGATGCTCGCTTTCAATAATTTTACGGTGAATTTGGACAGTTATCTTGGGCTTTTTTCTCACAATTACTACCTTTATAAACAAATTAATGGGCAATTTTTACCGCTCGTTTGGGATTTGAATCTCTGTTTTGGAGCTTTTCGTTTAGACGGAAACGCGCCCACCGCACTTACAAACGAGCAAATGCAGCATTTAAGCCCAACCATTCATTTTCAAAATCCCAAGCGTCCGTTGATTAGTCAGCTGCTAAAAAATGATTTTTATAAAAAAATATACATCGCGCATTATAGAACTATTTTGGCAGAGCAGAGCAAGGAAAATAAACTCTTAAAACGTGCATATCAACTACAAAAGATGATTGAGAACGATGTCACAAAAGATGTTAATAAACTATATTCGGCAGAATCATTTTCTAAAAATATGAAAGAAACGGTGGAGGCAGGAAAAAATACGACAATAATTGGCATCGAAGAGTTGATGAACGCTCGGATTTCTTACCTTCAGTCGCACCCGCTGCTACAAGCTGCTGCGCCGATTTTGTCCTTACAAACCACCAATGCTGAAAATAACCAACTAAAAATTCGCGTGCAATCCACTGCTGCAAATAAGGTTTTTTTATATTTTAGAAGCAATAAAAATGACGTTTTTCTACGACTCGAAATGACAAAAAGTGCTGATAATCAATATATTAGCACCGTAGAAAAGAAACCTTTTGTTCAATATTATTTTGCTGCCGAAAATGAAAAAGCAGCTACCGTCTTCCCCGAAAAAGCCGCCAGAGAATTTTTTGAAATAAAAAATTAAACTATAACTCCAAAAAATCAAGCATAAACGCTACATTTATAAAAAATTTGTGTTCATCGAATGAAAATTGAGTCCGCTATAGAAATAAATAATCCGCCGTCGGAGGTCTATGAATTTATCACAGAAGATGAAAATCTGTCACTGTGGGTCAATAATTTTAAAAAAATTGAGCGTCTTACTGGGAAAAATGGAGAAATTGGAGCAACTTCGATTTACTTTTTTAATGAAAACGGTCGCGCTATCGAGATGACCGAAACTACCGTAAATGCTGTAGAAAATAAAGAGATTGCGTCGGTTTTGAAGCATGAACAAACAGATTTATCTGTAACTTATCGCATCGAAGCCGATAACGAAGACAGCGAAAGTTGTAAAATAAGTTCATTTATTGAATACAAACCAAACTCGGTTTTTTTTAAATTATTTCTATCTTTCAACCGAAAAAAGTTAATTCTTCGCTATCAAGAAGACTTGGAGCAGTTAAAAAACGCCATCGAACACCTCAGCGAAAGTGAATTCGAGATGGACGACGAATAAATAGCAACAACAAAATTCAATTTTAGTCACAAAAATGAATAATATTTCAAAAATATCCCTTCTGCTTTGCTATTTATTTATGTGCTACACTGCATTTTTGTTTTACCCAAAATGGGAAAAAACAGGTACGGAAGCAACTTTGAGCTGGGACGTTTCAGGATATTATATGTATCTCCCCGCCATTTTTATTTACAAAGACTTGAAACAATGTAGGTTCAAAGACGATATTTTAAACAAATATCATCCAACTTCTGACTTCCAACAAGCATTTTTAGACTCAAAATCAGGTAATTATGTGATGAAGTACGCTTCGGGACAAGCCTTGCTGATGTCGCCTTTCTTTTTTGTAGCACACGTTTGGGCAACTTACTCTTCTAAATTTCCTCCTGACGGATTTTCATTTCCGTATCAATTTTGCATCGGACTGGGTTGTTTTTTGTACGCATTAATAGGTTTATATTTTTTGCGAAAAATATTATTGTTCTATTTTAAAGATGTCACAGTAGCTATTGTTTTGGTCTCATTTGTGTTTGGCAGTAACTACCTCAATTATTCTTCGATTGACCAAGCGATGACGCATAATTCGTTGTTTTGTGTATCGGCAATATTAATTTTTTATAGCGTCAAATTCTATAAAAACCCAACAAAAATACGAGCTATAAGCATCGGTCTGTTGGTAGGTTTGGCTGTATTGATTAGGCTACCAGACATTATTTTAGGGTTAATTCCTATTTTTTGGGGAGTTTCTAATCTTCAAGAACTGCGGTTGAGATACCAGTTTTTTGTCACTCATTTTTCAAAATATATTCTCGCAGGAATTTTTTTTAGTCTAATTTTTTCAATTCAATTTATTTATTGGAAGTTTGTGACAGGGCATTGGTTCGTTTACAGCTATCAGGAACAAGGCTTTAGCTGGCTGCACCCAAATTGGGTCATATTTTCGACCAGTTATAAATGTGGTTGGCTTCGATTTTGCCCGATGATGGCACTTCCTTACTTGGGTCTGCTTCCTTTTTTGCTGCGCAAGCAAAATCTTTTTGCAGTAATTTCGCTTATATTTATCAATTATTACATCGTCACAGCTTGGGATATTTGGGATTATGGCGGCACTTCAGGTCGCGCTATGGTGCAATCCTACCCTATTTTGGCTTTTCCGTTTGCTGCACTAATCGAAGAAATCAATAAGAAAAAAATACTGCAAGCCTTATTTTATTCTTTATTTTTCTTTTTTATCTACCTAAATATTTGGTGGACATACCACGCTCACAAAGGAAATGTTCCTGTTTTTGATTTGAGCAAAGAGTACTATTGGCGGGTTTTGGGTAAGTGGCAAACCAACGACAGCGACAAAAAGTTATTAGATACTAAATTTTCGTATCGGGGCAGTCCTGCGCAATTTATTAGTTTTTATAAAAATAATTTCGAGCAAGACAGTTCCAAAAATGCTCTGACCTTCGATTCGGACACCAAAATTCAGCTCAACGAAACACTCCAAAATACGGCGGATTATTGGGTAGAAAGACCGAACATAGTTCAAAAATGGGTTCGGATTTCGGCAGATTTTTATGCTAAAAATAAAGAATGGGACGTTTGGAAGCAGTCACAATTCATCGTAAAATTTTATTTTCAAGAAAAAGAAATACAGGACAATATGATAAGAGTGCAACGTTTTTTTGATAATTCGGAAGAAAAAAATATTTTTTTAGATGCTATTCCACCCAAAAGTTGGGACAAAATGAAAGTTTATTTTTGGAACGCAGGAAGTGATAAACAACTGATAATCAATAATTTAGAAATAATTACTTTTGATAAATAAGAAAATTTATTTTTTTACTTCGGCGTTCTGTTTAATACTTTAAAATATTTTTTTGTGCAAATAGAGTATAAATTATGAAAACTAATGCTAATTTTATATAGTTTTAGAGCGACAATCAAGCGACAATATCGAACTTTACCGAACTTTAAATATATAACAAACTGATAATCAATAATTTAAAACCTTATATTTCAATGAAATCAAACAAATTTTTAATCTCTTTTCTTGCGCTAACGTCTTTTTCGCAGGCTACAGACGCACAAGTTGATGTTTTTAAGACGAACAAAAAAGGCAGTAATTATCATTTTTCTAACATTCACGAAGTGAAGGCTACTTCGGTGAAAGACCAAGGGCGGACGGGGACTTGCTGGAGTTTTTCGTCGGAGTCTTTTTTGGAATCCGAAATAATTCGAGCGGGCAAAGAGGCTGTTGATTTGGCAGAAATGTTTGTTGCGCGCAAGGCATACGAGGAAAAAGCCGTCCGCTATGTGCGTATGCAAGGCAAAGTGAATATGGCGCAGGGCGGAGAGCCGCATGATGTTATCAACATGATGAAAAAATATGGTGCAGTGCCGCAATCTGCGTACTCGGGCTTGACTAATGGCGAAACGAAATACGACCATAATGAGTTGGAGGCAACCGTGAAAGCGTTTTGCGACGCAATAATTAAAAATATCGAAAGTGGAAAGCCTGCCAGCAAAAATTGGAAAACTGCCCTCGACGGTATTTTAGATGCGTATCTTGGGAAAGTGCCTGAAAAGTTTGAATATAACGGAAAAAGTTATACTCCCAAAACATTTGCAGCTACTTTGGGTATAAATCCAGAAGATTATGTTGAAATAACTTCATTCACTCATCACCCGTATTACTCAAAATTTGTAATTGAGATTCCAGATAACTGGATTGGTGCAGAAGTTTATAACGTGACGCTTCCCGAAATGGAGGAAATTACCGATAATGCGCTAAAAAATAATTACTCTATTGAGTGGGCAAGCGATGTGAGCGAAAAATATTTTTCTTTCAAAAATGGTTTGGCTATTGTCCCCGAAAAGAAAATGGAAGATATGTCACAAACAGAGAAAGATTCACTTTTTTTGTTGCCCGGTAAAGAGAAATCTATCACTATCGAGATGCGTCAGGAAGCATTTGACAATCAGACCACGCAAGACGACCACGGAATGCACATCACGGGACTTGCAAAAGACCAAAATGGCAATAAATATTATGTAGTAAAAAATTCTTGGGGCAACGAAAGCAACGAACTTAACGGATATTTTTACTGCTCGAAGCCTTATTTTCAGTATAAAACAACTGGAATAATGGTCAATAAAAAAGCAATACCGAGTGGAATTGCTAAAAAATTGGGTATCAATATTTAATTAATAGATTTGAAAATAAAAAAAAGTATTCGATGTGTGACACATCGAATACTTTTTTTTGTCATTTTAGAACGAGGTTAATTTTGGATAAATAATTTTTGAGTAAATAATTTATCATCTATCCGAAGCTCTAAAAAATAAATTCCCGCCGATAAATATTCCAAATTGAGTACCTGCGAATCAGCACATTCAATGATTTTTTCTTCAAAAATCACTGCTCCACGCACGTCTTTGAGCTTTAATTTAATTTTATAATTTTTAATATTTTGTATATTTTGTATCTGTAAATTAAAAATTCCATTACTTGGATTTGGAGATATTTGCATTCTTACCATTCCAGAAGACGGGCTTAACGCACTTGTAGATTGCCTTATTTCTATACTATCTTTTGTAAAATGACAACCCTGACTATCAATAATTGTGACATTATAAAATCCGGCTTGAAGTTGGGTTGCAGGATTGCTGGACTGTCCGCCACTCCAAAAATATTGATAATTTGGAGTGCCGCCTGTAACATTGAGTGTCGCCGTGCCGTCGTTTTGACCAGCATTAGCATCGGTTGTAGTAGCATTAATTGAAAAAATATGAGGCTGCGTGACAGGGATAAAATTTTCATTAATGACACAATTACGGCTGTCTTTAATTATTACATCATAAAAACCTGCGGACAGTCCTGTTATAAGATTACTCGTATCTCCGTTGGACCAAAGAAAATAATAAGGCATTTCGCCGCCGGTGGAAGAAAGGCTAATGCTACCGTTAGAGTCGAGCGGACACTGAAGTGAAGTAATAAATTTGGTAATTAACAGTGGTAGCGGATTATTAAACCTAAAAGTATCCACTTTTATAGAACATCCTTTGGAGTCGATAATTGACCCAAAGTAAGTTCCGGCAGCTAATTGATTGAGTGAAAACAAGTCATTAAACGAAGGAATATTCCATTGAATATAATATGGAGAGTAACCTCCGTAAGGAGAAAGCGTAATTTGACCGTCCTGAAAATTGTGACAAGTTGGCTGTTTTGTGACTAAAACAGAATACTGCAAACTATCTGTTGGCTCTAAAATTACGACTGATTGCTGCCCATTAAAAATACAATTAAGTGAATCTGTGACGGTCAAAAAATAATTTCCTGCTACTAATAGGTTCGGGTCTTCGAAAGTAGAACCGTTGCTCCAATTAAAAGAAAAGCCGCCTGCACCTCCCAAAGCTGTTGTGAAAACTTGACCACTTGACTCTCCTTTACACTTCACGGGAAAGATGCTATCTATACGAATTGAAATAGGTTGAGGACTATTCAAAGTTACAAAAGGTGAAGTTAAAATACATCCATTATTATCTGTTATTGTGACATTGTAAAAATTACTACTTAAATTTTTAATCGTATCTTTCAGCGAATTTGAAATATTATTTTCTCCCGCGCTCCAGTTGTATTGGTAGGGACTCAAACCGCCTTCAATTTCCACTGTAATTTCTCCATTGGTATCGCCAGCGCATTTTAACTGTTTAGGCGATATAGATTTTAGCAATAGTTTAGTAAAAGATTTTTTAACTTCGATATTTGATATGATTTTTTGACAATTCTTTGAGTCATAGATAGTTACACTATAAAAACCTGCATCTATTCCACTCAAACTGTCCAAAAATGTACCATTGCTCCACACATAATTGTAAGGCGGGCTACTGCCCAAAACGGATAATCTGACCGTTCCAGTTTGATTTATATCGCTACAACCAGCACCAACAACCGTCACCTTTGCCGAAATCGAATCGGACTGAAGCACTCGGATAGGAAATAAACTACTATTTCCTGATACGCAATTATTACTGTCTAATACGAAAAGAGAGTATGAACCAGCGGAAATATTAATCAAATCTTCGTTATTTGTGACAAAATTATTCCAATAATATTTATAAGGAATCGTGCCTCCTGTGACATGGACTTTGATAGAGCCTTGCTGCTCACGGAAACAATTATTATTAATTACCGTGTCAATAAATATATTAATCGGCGGAGGAGAATTAATAAAAATAGTTGGGGTTTTGATAGCACAACCATTGGCATCTTTAGTAATTAGAAAATAATTTCCTGTTGATAAATTATTGATAAACGGAAATAAAGTACTTTGTGTATTGCTCCAACTGTATGAAAAAGGGGAAACTCCACCTGTAAAATTGAAGCTAATCTTACCATCATTACCGCCAAAACAAGTCGCGTTGGTAGCAGAAAAATTAGTAATATTCATCACTTGAGGAGCAGAAAGACGCACCGAAATAGTATCCACACAGCCGTTAAAATCGGTAACTTTTAGCGCAAATAAACCTGTATCAACTCCGTTAAGAGTTGCGTTGCTTGTCCCGTTTGACCATGAAAATTGGTAGGGTGCAACCCCTCCTGACACCACTGTTTGCACCACTCCGCTCAAAGACCCAACACAGGCTGGAGGCTGTATATTTGTTACAAAAATGTGAGGTAATGCGGGTGATTGTAGGTTAAAAAATGCTGTATCTGCACATTGATTTTGGTCTTTAACCACCACGCTGTAAGCAGCGTTGGGAAGCATATTTCTATCCTCCGAAGTCGCGGTATCGTTCCAGAAAAACCGATAAGGCGCAGTGCCGCCGCGCACACCAATATCAATACGTCCGTTATTGGTTTGACCACAGGCATTGGCAGAAAAAATAAGGGTATCTATTTTCAAAATATTGGGCTGCCCAACTGTAAGCGTAGGCGACTTGTAAATACAAGAAGCGGCATCTGTAAGAGTCAAACGATAAATTCCAGCAGATAGATTTTGTATACTATTAGTAGTATCGCCATTGCTCCAGAGAAAACGAAAAGGCGCAATTCCTGAAGTCACAATAGGAGTAATTTTTCCATTATTTCCTCCAGCACAAAATACAGAATCTATCAAAAATGTGACAAAAATACTTGTATCTAATAAAACACTGAAAGATTGATTTAGAATACAATTTTTTTGGTCTTTTACCTGCACTGAATATTGGTTGGATAACAAATTGCTGATATTTTGAGTTGCCAGTCCGTTGCTCCACAGGTAGGAATATGGGGGCGTACCGCCTTGAACAGAGATGTTGATTTTACCCAAAAGATTACATTTTTGCGGCTCAATTTGAAGTAAATTAATATTATAAAAATTGGGTTGTGTGACTACGATATTTCCCAAAACATTCGTACAATTTGCATCTGAAACGGTAACACTGTACGTTCCAGCAGGTATATTTGATAGCGAATCACGCGTAGTTTGCCCGTTGCTCCAAGTGTATGCAGATTGCAGTGGGTTCATTCCGATAGCGGAAATGCTGATTTTTCCTGTATTTTCTCCGTAACAATTTACAGCAGTGACGCTGTCTAACCTCAAAGCAGTAGTCGGAGAATTGATTGAAGTTGTATTCAGTGATTGGGAGCAACCATTCAAATCTGTGACATTAAAATTATAAGTTCCTTGTGACAGATTTTGTAGCGTTGAAGAAAGAAAATTAGACTGATATGTTCCAGAAACACTTCCCAAAATAGTATTTCCAGACCAATTTATAGTATAAGGAGGATTTCCACCAAACATAAATAAGTAGATTGCTCCGTCGGCTGCGCTGCACGTTGAAACGCCTTTGATGCTATCCAAAGAAACATTTATTGGTGAAGGAACTGTAATATTTACGGTCGCTGTATCTTTACATTGCTGATTATCAACCACATATACAGTTTTGATACCAGTGCCTGATGTTCCTTTTACCCCCAAATAATTACTTGTGTCGCCAGTATTCCATCGGTAACTAAAAGGTGCAACTCCCGACTGAATAGAAGTATTCAATAGAACAGAATCTGATGGACAAACTACTAAATTAGCATTATTTGTGACATTGATTTGCGGTTTAGGCTTGACGATAATTTGGACGGATTTTTCTATTATACAACTTGAATTTGAAATATATTTTATATAATAAATCGTGTTAGTGACAGGGTTAATTAGCAATGTGCTTAATTGATTAGATACCGTACACGGCAAACCAGAGTGAAACGAAACAGCGCCGTTGGTATTGTTAGAGTCAATTATTGAAAGCGTATTTAGATTAAAAATATCTCCCTCACAGATAGGTGTTGGCGTGGAAACAAAAAGTGCTGGGCGTTGATTCACTCTCACCGTAATTGGTTGATAACCAGACTGACAGACGTAAGACAAAGACAAATTAGGGTTCTGAAAACCCATAGAATTTAGGGCTGTACTGCAAGGTTCATAATCTGATAATGTGTTTTGTTCATTCGAAGTAGCCAACGAAATAGACCTCCCAGTACCACAACTTCCTGCAATAAAACCATTTCCAGACCAAGTTAAACTCGTGGCATTGAGAGAAAATCCATTGACATTTGTATTAAAATTTGCGATTTGTGTGACATTCCAACCCCAAAAAATTGCATCTCGAACAGTTCCTAAATTATCGACAAGCAATACCCAACCTTTTGCTGACGCTCCGGGATTCCATATTAGGTTGCCGCCCCAAAAAAGGTTAGGATTGGAAGAAGTATCATTTTTAAATAAAATTTGGTTACTTGACATTGTACCCAAATTCCATAAATTAGGATGAACAATATTAATATTAGAAATACTGTTACTTGCCGCAACTACCCAACCCGAAAAATTCTGCGTACTTCCAATATTTTGTATTTCAATGCCGTCTGGTTCCGAAATATTTACTTCTGTAATCCTCAAGCCGGGATTGAGAGAGGTAGAATCTTTAACATAATAAGTTTCACTGGTCGTAAGTATTGGTGTTTGAAACGAATTTCCGACGTGGATTAGTCGCAACGTATTGTCATACCAGTAGTAGTTCCCTTTGGGCGGGATTTGTGCAGCAATCAAAGTAAATTCATTTTGACAAATAGTAGTATCACCGATTATAATTGGGTTTGGAAAAATATTATCATCTGACTTTCCGTTACAGTTTTCATCAATTTTATTGCAAAATATTTCTGGCGCATTCGGAAATATTGTATTATTTGTATCATCACAATCTAAATTATTTATTACAAAACCTTGCGGAGGAAAAGTTTTACAAGTTCTGATAAAATTATTTGGATTTCCAAAATTATCTCCATCGCTGTCCGCAAAATAAATATTCGGAGCAGCTCCCAAATCCGTAGCTCCATAGAACTCAATTTGGTCCAATGCGATGTCTGATTTGTTGGTTACACCACCCAATCCAATAAATCTTAACTGGACAGTATCGCTGCTAAATTGCTGTAAATCAACGTATTGACGATGCCATATAGTCGATTGGTCGCCAGCTACAGTCCATAAGTTTTGCCACGTCAATCCGCCGTCTTGCGAAGCATCTAAAGAAAGTCTATTGACATTTACGCCATACATATTGTAAAAAAACGACATCGAACATTGACTGTTGCTCGCATTTATTTTCAAACAATTCGACTGCAAAATAGCTATCTTGTTATTGCCGCAGATACTACCTGATGACTGAAGTAAAAGGTATTTTCCACCCCCAGAAATATCGTCCGACGGACCCGTATTGAGGTTTGTAGTCGTACCTTGTGAGCCAATTACCCAGTCAAAATCATCTCGACTGATGTTTGTCCAAAGTCCGTTAATAGCGCAGTCATCACCGCAATTATTAGTACAAAGTAACTGATTATCAAAGGTTTCTGATATTGTGATTGGATTAGTTGGGCAATTTGTTTCGATGCTGTCCCTACAAGAATTAGCCGTCACGTTGCCAGATTCGCAAATTTTACGAAGGTAAATATCATACTTGTTAAGCGGCAAAAGCCCTGAAAGCGTGTAGGGTTGGGGAGTCCCACAGGGTATTGTCACAATATTACCCATTCCTGCAACATTTGTAGTTCCCGGCGCGAAGCCTGAAGTTCCGTATTCGAGGATAATATTGTTGCAAGAGTCGATATTGTTCCAGTTCACTTTCACAGAATTTTCGGTAACGTTAGAAAACGTGACATGGCTTGGAGCAGCACAATAGACTGGCTCAAAAATAAGCTGCGCAAACTCTAATTTACCTTTGTCGCCGCTCACGGTGTCACAAATGGAAAGTTTCCATGCACCGTTTGGATTGGAAAAATCATTTAGAATGTCTAAATTTTGCTCGCCCAAAAAATTACCAATAAATGGTGCAGCGCCTTTTGAAATTGGTTTGGCATCGCAAGCTGCCGGACTTTGATTTCTAATTATTGCAGTAAAATGCTGGCAGTTATTGGTAGAATCTGGGTTGCCGAAATTATCCAGCGTAAAACCTCTGCGATGCACCAGCTCCACCGTGTTGCCCGAAGGGTTGGAAAGGTTGAGTATTAAATCCGAATCCCAGGTGTGTCTGATGATGAAGCGAACTTCGCTCAAACGATATGAATTTCCTAAACTATTTGTATTTATACCTGTCACAAATATCGGTAAATCCAACGGTTTACAAGGATTGCCGAACACAAAATCGGGAATTTCTAAACTCAAACTGCAATTACTTGGATTTGGACTGGCTGAAATAAAGCTGAATGGTCCCGCCCACAAACTAAAATCGGTCGGCGAGCATTTGGCACGAACATAAAATTCATATTTTGTGACAGGGTTTAATCCCTGAAGCTGAACACTCGGTATTGTCAAAATGGTATCAAAAAGTGGTTGAGCAACATTAAATCCTTGCGCACCAACCGACACTTCCCATTGACTTTCGACGGGATTATTGAGCGGCAGCCAATTTATTGTCGCCCCAACGGGCGTAATCTGTGAAATTTGAATGTTGGTAGGTCTTAAACAATTTTGGGCGAAAAGCTCCGTCCGAACCATAAAAGCCAGTAATAAATAAAGTAAAAAAATATTTTTTTGCATCATATCATCTTTGGGAAAATTATATTTTCAGCACTGCAAAACTCTGACATTCGTTTTTGAGATATGTCACTAATTATACGAATAATTTATTTTTTTGTGACATTTTCGACAAATATTTTCCAATAATAAATCGCTCACGCATTAAAAAACGCTGCCACTATTTACAATATTTTGTATTTCTAATTTTTTAGTCAAAAATATCACTGACTTTGATCTCCAAACCTAACATCACGGCAGATTTCAGAACATCGCTTTGGGGTTGAAGTACATAATGCGGCTTTTGTGTTTCTTTTTCTAAAATATACTGCTCTACGGTCTTCATGTCTGAGTCAATTATCCAATATTCTTCTACGCCGTGCGCTTCATAATCCGCGAATTTAACGCCTCTATCGCGCGCTGCGGTCGAACTCGACAAAATCTCAATCACAAAATCTGGCGCAGGAAAAATCGTTTGTTCGTCATTGAACTCCTTACTTTTTTCTTCCCGA
>JAYWGG010000332.1:0-3765 GCA_043778415.1 Saprospiraceae bacterium | reverse complement strand
TGGTACTGATTGAGGGAAGGCATATCGTTGTAATCCTCGATTTTGTCCAAACGAATATTAATCATACCGAGTTCATCGCCGTAGTAAGTATAAGGTGTTCCGCGCATCGAAAGAATTAAAGTATTGAGCATTTTGGCGGAAAGCTCACGAAATTCTGGCGTGTCGTTGGCAAAGCGGCTCACCATTCGCGCTTGGTCGTGGTTGGCGAGAAAAACGGACATCCAGCCTTTTTGGGCAAAAGTGCTGTCCCAACGGCTCAAACATTCCTTCAAAGCTACCAAACTATAACCGCTCGACTTCGGCAAATCTATCCACTCAAAAGGGTACGACATATTGAGTTCGTGGCGGTCTGCATCTACCAAATCGTGGGCATCTTGTGGCGTATTGCCCGCGCCTTCTGCTACGCTCATCGCATCGTACTTGCTCAAAACTTCTTTGTTTATTTCCTGCAAATAGTCGTGCAAATGCGGCTGCATGGAGTAAAAAGGCACAAAATTAGTACCGCTAAATTCTTTCGGAAAGACAGGAAAAGTTGTGTCTTTGGCACAAAACGTGAAAGCGTCCATGCGGAAACCGTCAATACCTTTGTCCATCCAAAACTTCATAATGTCGTGGATTTCCTTGCGCAATTTGGGATTTTCCCAATTCAGGTCAGGTTGTTTTTGCGAAAAATAATGCAGATAATAAGCGTTGGTCAGGGAGTCGTATTTCCAAGCGTCGTGGTTGATGTCGAAAAGACTGTACCGATAGTTTGGTTTGCCTCTTTCGGCGTTCCACCAATGGAAATAATCGCGGTAGAGGCTGCTGCGCGAGCTGCGACTTTGCTTGAACCATTCATGTTCGTCGCTGCAATGATTGACGACCAAGTCCATGACGAGTTTGATATTTCGCTCGTGCATTCCTTTGAGCAGGGCGTTGAAGTCGTCCATCGTCCCAAATTCTTTCATAATATTGCGGTAATCGCTGATGTCGTAGCCGTTGTCGTCGTTGGGCGAGCTGTAAATCGGGTTGAGCCAGACCGCATCAATGCCCAGACTTTTTAGATAATCCAATTTGGAAATAATTCCCTTCAAATCCCCTACTCCGTCGCCGTCGCTGTCCTTGAACGAGCGTGGATAAAGCTGATAAACGACGGCTTCCTTCCACCATTTTCGGTCAGAAACGCCAGAAGTATCGGCTTGGGTTTGCGCAGAAGATTTTGAGTCGGTATTTTTGCAAGCCGAAAAAACAGAAATCATCGCTAATGCAATAGCGAGAAAAATAAGTTTTTGTGTCATAAAAGTTGTCATAAAAGTTGATTAGCAAAGGAATGAAGAAAAATCCAAATGTTCTAATAATTTTTATTTTTGGTCGTTAAGGAATGAAGAAAAAATAAGGTACTTACATTCTTAAAAATGAAGAAAAAACACAAAATGAATAAAATACTTTGCTTGTTGATTTTGATACCCAATTTGTTGCTTGCGCAAAATATTCGGTGGCAAGAGTTCAAACCCTACGGCGGTAAATTTCAGATGACTGCGCCGGGCGTACTCGCCGAAAAAAAGGAAATAATCGAAACGGCGGTCGGAAAAATCGAATACCACACATTTTTTTACCAGACTTTGGAGGCGGATTCTGCCCTTTACCTTGTCAGCTTCTGCGACTATCCCGAAGGCAGCCTCCACTCGGACTCGACGGAGCTGCTCAAAGAGTTCTTTGAAAGCACCGTCCAAACTGCGGTAAAAGATTTGAAAGGAGATTTGCGGTATTCTGCGCCCCAAAAACTGCAGGATTTTCCTGCCTACACTTGGCGGATTGACTATCGAAAAGGCAAAGCCGCGCTCCGCAGCCGAGCGGTAGTCGTCGGCAGTCGCTATTATTTGATGCAGGTGGCGGTCAAAAAAGAAAAAAGTTTGAGTCCTATGAGCGACAAATTTTTGGATTCTTTTCGGCTGCTTTAGTGGTTTTATCTGTTGTAGATAAAATATTTTATTTTTCTTCATTTCTTACAAGCGAATTAAAACAAAAATAATCATACTAAAAGTTTCTAAATTTAGAAACTTTTAGTAACTTTGCGCCAGCCTAAAAACAAAAGAAAAATGCAATTTTTTCAGACAATATTTTTAGAAGAAGCTGACAAGTTTATTGCTGAACTTGACACAAAAACAGCAAGAAAAGTATTTTACAACATCGACTTTGCAGAACAGACAAACGACCCAAAACTTTTTAAGAAATTGCAAAATAATATTTGGGAGTTTAGAACAAACTATGGCAGATTTCAGGTTAGATTGCTTGCATTTTGGGATAAAACTGGCAGCGAAAACACTTTGGTTGTTGCCACACACGGATTCCTAAAAAAAGTAGGTAAAGTACCCAAAAATGAAATAGAAAGAGCTGCAAAAATTAGAATAAAATATTTTGAAAACAAATTAAAAAAGTAGAAAATGGCAACAACAGAAATGAAATCATATTCACTTGCCGAAATGAAAGACAAATATATCGGCAAAGCTGGTTCGACTGACAGAGATGAATACGAATACGAACTTCGTATGGACATTTTGGGGCGTATAATTAAAACTGCCAGACGAGAACGCAATATGACACAAGAGCAACTTGGACAATTGGTTGGAGTGCGAAAATCTCAAATATCTAAACTTGAAAGTAGTGCAAACAGTGCGACCATTGACACTATTTTAAAAGTTTTTGGAGCATTGAAAGCCGATATTTATTTCAGCGTAACACTTGAAAATCAACACATTAAGTTGGCGTAAAAAGTTAAGGAATGAAGAAAAAATAAGGTACTTTATTTTAGACGTGTTCCTAATGAACGATATGGTATTTTTATAAATGACCACAAAAAAAACCGCCTTTGGAAGCAACTCCAAAGGCGGTTTTTTTATAGAAAATAAATTCTTACAAGTTCATTCCGTCATAAACACTCATCACGGATTTGACGGCGACCGCCGAAGCGTTGAGCAACGCTTTTTCGTCTTCGTTGAGGTGCAATTCATAAAAATGGTTTGCGCCGTCGCTGCCCAAACGCACCGGAACGCCCAGATAAACGTCCTTCAAGCCATATTCGCCCTCCAATTTTACACAGCACGGATATACACGATTTTCGTTGCGGACGATAGACTCGACCATTTGCGCAGCAGCCGCTCCGGGTGCGTACCAAGCCGAAGTTCCCATCAGCCGCACCAATTCGCCGCCGCCGTCTTTGGTTCTGTCCACGATAGCTTGCAGCTTGTCAGCCGCCACCAACTCTGTCACAGGAATCCCCGCCACAGTAGTATATCTTGGCAGAGGCACCATCGTATCGCCGTGTCCGCCCATCAAGACTGCCTGAATATCCTTTGGCGAAACGTTAAGTTCCTCCGCCAAAAAAGCCGAATAACGAGCCGTATCCAAGATGCCAGCCATGCCGAGAACCCGTGATTTTGGCAAACCCGAAGTTTTGTGCGCCACATAAGTCATCACGTCCAACGGATTAGAAACGACGATGATGATTGGGTTGGGAGAATATTTCATAATCGAAGCTGTCACAGAAGCTACGATTTTGGCATTGGTAGCGATAAGATCGTCGCGCGTCATGCCCGGCTTGCGGGGGATTCCGGCGGTGATGACGACGATATCGGAGTTGGCGGTGTCCGCATAGTCGTCCGTCCCCAAGATGCGGGTGCTGTAATAATCAATCGGAGCTTGTTGCCACATATCGAGGGCTTTTCCGCGCGCCATATCTTTTTGAATGTCCAAGAGGACAATTTGATTGACTAAATCCTTGTGCGC
>JAYWGG010000331.1:0-12015 GCA_043778415.1 Saprospiraceae bacterium | reverse complement strand
CTAAATTACAACCAATCACTGCGTTATTTTTTCGTTACAACGCCCTGCGTTGCGCCTCAAAAATGCCTTGTTATTGTTTGAATTGATTGGAAAAAATTAAATACCTTATTTTTTCCTCATTCCTTATGAAAAATTCTCCGCAGAATTTTTTTTATTTCTTCCAGTTGAGTGCGTTCACGCGGCGACCTACGTCGTAGCCAAGTTTTAGGCCTTCTTCACAATCCATTCTCCAGTGTACGCCGAGCCAGATGCGGGATTCAGCGTCTTCTCTTGCAGCATCGTAGAATGTGCGAAAAAAACGAGTTTTACCGTTAAAATCTTCCCGCTCATTGTGACAATTATCACCGAAATCTCGGATTTCCGGAAATATATTCTCCAACACACTCGCTCCCACTGCGCCGAAAGTCGAGTGTCCAGACGGATAAGCAGGAAAAGACGGCGTAATATCGTTATTCGGAGTACTTGGATAATGAAGACGTGTTTTCCAGTTCGGGTCAATATGCTCTTTAATGTAAGTAACGGGGCGTTCTACGTTATAGCGGTACTTTGAAGCCCAACAAGCAACTGCCGCATCTGCGCCGCCGATGCCCAGTTTAGCATTGATAAGTAGAGCTAAATCCAATCTATCATTTGCTGTTTCTGAAGTAATTTGGTCTGCGATAGCGAAAAAGCGCAACGGTGGAGAGAATGTCAGATTCATCAAGTCATCACTCCAAAATTCACCCATGTGAGCTCTATCTGCATTGGGCGTTGCTTTTACCTCGAGTGCTTGTGCATAATAACCTGAATTAACGTCTTCGCTGTACGCGTCGTATTGTTTAGCGTTGCTCCTACAAATTTTGTCATCGCTGTTTATAGCAAAAGTACGCACTTGCTCCCAATAAGGAAACATAGCCCTTGCGCCCGCAGAAGCTGGCTTCCAAAGTCCAGGACCAACCGGAGATGTGTAGGAATTACTGCCCGCAGGGTAAGAAAATGGGTCTAAATAAGCATCATGACCGACTACATCTGTTTTTGACCAGTTCCAAACTGCCTCCGCTACCATTAGCCCGTAAGTCTTGGAGCGATTGTATGTTTCGGGAGAAAGTTCTGAAGCGAACGCTACATTATTTTGAGTATCTAAAATATCAATTTGGCTGATGGCAATTTTAGCCTGTTCGATACTACTTGCCGACGCTCTGCTCAAATAGACATCTTTTGGAAAAAAGTGTCTTGCCATACTTGCGTAACAAGCATTTACGACGGTGGGCCAGTGGTAGGCTTGTCCGTTCTCGACTTTCGGCAGCACCAAAGATGGATAATAACTGCTCAAAGACTTGTTGTCTTTCATGCCTGCCACTGCACTTTCGTAGGTAGCCAAGCCGATGTAACCCATTGCGCGGGCGATTGGACAAGGGCGATAGCCTACGGCATAACGCTCTACTTCACGAATTTTCTCATTCCATTTACGGACTACTTTTGCGCTGTACGTATCTACTGTTGGGGAAGAACTTGTGGGAGTAGGTGCTGGGTCATTCTTACAGGAAGCCGCAAAGAGGGCGATGCCGATAACAAAAAGCCAGAGGGAAGATTTTTTTAGTTGAAAGACTTTCATAAATGTTCAAGTAAATTTTAATTAATGATAGTAATATTAATTTATATTGGTATAGTATAATTTGTCGTAAATAGAGTGTTTCTTCGGGTACAACGAAACAAACGGTCAGTTTGTGATTTCGTTCTAAAAGTTTAGATAGTGCAAAAGTATGTCTAAAAAAAATGACTTGCAAGTAAAAATACGTTTTTTTTTACTTTTTAACCTTTTTCATACCTAATTTCTCGTTTTTGGGACGAATTTTTGGTGTTTTGTCACAGAATAATAATAAATAAAAAAAAATAAAAAAAACAAGACTACTTCAACGTTTTTTTAAATATTTGGCTGAAAGGTAGATTTTTTGTAATCAAGATTAGCTACCTTTGTGGCTACAAAACTTTTAAATTTTATATGCTCAATCCCGAACTTGCTCCGCTTTTTTATCGCGAAATATTAAAAATCCACGAAAATTCGGAGTTCGGTGTTCGCCAGAAAGTGACTGCTTTGTACCAGTTGTTGAAGACAGTAATGGCGGAAGTGACCAAAGAAGAGCGCATTCACTTTACGACGCTGTTTGCTCGCATCGCGTTTGTATGTCACAAATATAAGTTTAATCGTCAAATTCAGTTCCAACTTCACGCGTTTAGGCGGGCGGCGCGGCTGCTCGAAAAAGCCGAAATCTCCGACTCCGAAAAAGAACTCCACGACTGTCTGCTGGGCTTCAAAGTGACCGCCGAAACCATCTTAATTATCTTTGGACAAGGAATGCCGACCGCTCTTATCCAACTACTTCCAGCCGACGATTATTTCCAGATTCGCCCGCCCGAAATCACCGATTATCGAGCAAAAGTCCGTGTAGTCGTCGTAGAAGATGATACCGCCAAGCAGCAATTATTGGCGATGGACGAAGATAACAATGGCTCGTTGATACGCGTTCAATATGCTATTGCGGAGCGCAATGAAAACTTCAATCCGACCATCAGAGCGTTGCGCAATGTGTTCAAGTTTCCTGTGATTATCAATCTGTTAGATGTAGAAATTGACCAAGCCGGCACCTATCGCCCACGCGCTTTTGTCGTAGAACCCGACTATTTATTAGATGTCACAGCAGTGGCAGAATGTTTCAAAGATTATGGCGCAGATTCGAGTGGCTATTTGTTGGGGCGAATGTTGCCTTATTCGACCGGAAAAAGCATTATGATAGGAAATATTGCCAATTTTTTCTTGGACGAGCTGATGGCAAAACCAGACTGGACTTTTGAGGATTTATTTCCTAATGTGTTCAAAATCAATCCGTTGGCTTTTGCATTGTTTGATGATGACGAGGTAAAAGAAATCAAACAAAATTGCAGAGCGCACTTCAACAACCTAAAAAGAATGGTGCTTTCGGAGTTCGACGGACAGGAAATAGTCCCCAAAAACTGCTACATCGAACCCAGTTTTTATGCCGAAACCTACGGCTTGCAGGGACGTTTGGATTTGTTTTTTCAGCCTCGAGATGGCAAAAAAGCGGCTATCGTAGAGCTAAAAAGCGGTAAGCCCTTCAAGCCCAATCTGTACGGAATTTCTCACAACCATTATACCCAAACGCTGCTTTATGACTTGATGGTCAAAGCGGTTTTTGAAGGAAAAATACAGCCGACCAACTATATTCTGTACTCCCAGCTGCCCGAAAATCCGCTCAAATTCGCACCCGAAACCAAGATGCAACAGTACGAAGCGATGCAAATGCGCAACCAACTGCTGGCTATCGAACAGGAACTTATCGGACTGTTGGACAAAAATTTGGATGACCTTTGTATCTTCGATTCGCTCCAAGCAGAACGCTATCAAGGTAAGGGATTCATGTCACGAGATGTGGATTTATTTGAAAAAACATATACGGGAATGTCCGTTCTGGAACGCAAATATTTCAAAGCGTTCTGCAGCTTCATCGCCTCCGAACACCAGTTGGCGAAAACAGGAGTCGAAGGACAAGAAAATGCCAACGGACAAGCTGCCCTTTGGCTCGACGAGCTTTCTACAAAAGAAGAAAATTTTAATATTTTAAGTTATTTAAAAATTACGGACAACCAAGCGACAGAAGATAATCCGCTAATAACTTTTACTAAAACATTGAAAACCAATATTTTAGCAAATTTTAGATTGGGCGATGTTGTAGTTCTGTATCCGTTTCGCCGCCCGACAGACACCGTGTTGAGCAATCAAATTTTTAAATGTACTTTGATTGAGATTAGCAAGCACCAAGTACTTATTCGACTCCGCTCTCGCCAATTCAATGATACGATTTTTAAAGAAAATGAATTTTGGAACATCGAACACGACCTTTTTGACAGTAGTTTTGTTGGAATGTATCGAAGTTTATTCGCCTTTGCGCGCGCCGAAAAAAGCCAAAAAGATATGCTGCTCACGCTGCGCCCACCCGAACAGACCGAAGTAGAAAATTTGGAGTTGTCCGACGAATTGACATCTGAACAACAGAAAATTTTGCAAAAAATCATTTTTGCAAAAAATTATTTCTTACTTTGGGGTCCGCCCGGTACGGGAAAGACCAGCAAAATGCTCAAACACTTGGTGCAGCATATTTTGTCACACACAGACGAAAATTTGCTGCTTCTGGCTTACACAAACCGCGCTGTGGACGAAATATGTGAGGCGATAGAAACCATCGGCAGCCACATCAAGGACGATTATATACGGATTGGCTCCCGATACTCGACCTCCGAATGTTTTCACGAACAGTTGTTGGATAGTAAATTAGAACACATAAAAAGTAGAAAAGAACTCAAAATTTTGCTCGAAAAACACCGGATTTTTGTCGCTACAGTGGCATCTATGTCCGGAAAAATGGAGGAATTGCTCCAATTAAAACAATTTCATCGAGTAGTCGTGGACGAAGCCTCGCAGATTTTAGAACCCAATCTCGTGGGATTGCTATCCCGTTTTGAGAAGTTTGTTCTCATCGGCGACCACAAGCAACTTCCCGCCGTAGTGGTGCAAGATATAAAAAAATCTACTATACAAGACGCTGATTTACAGGCTATTGGATTGAATAATTTAAGAAATTCACTCTTTGAAAGACTGTTTCGGCGTTGCCAAAGCGAAGGCTGGGACTGGGCGTACGACCGTCTGAGCCATCAAGGGCGAATGCACCAAGATATTATGAATTTTCCGGCGGAGGAGTTCTATTCCAATGGTCTAAAAATCCTCCCAAGTCACCTCAAAGCGAGTGCGCTGCAGTCGCAAGCCATTGATTATCAGCTACCTGCGAATGCAAGCGACTTGGAAAAACTAATTTGCAGCCAGCGTGTTATCTTTATCCCAACGCCTTCGGACGAAGCGAGTGCGACGCAAAAAACTAACTTTTTTGAAGCCGAAAAAATTGCAGAGTTGGTCGCCGCTTTTCAAAATATCTTTGTCACAAACAGTGTTGTTATTTCTAAAAAAACGTTGGGTATCATCACGCCGTACCGCGCTCAAATCGCTCAAATCCAGTCTTCGATGCGAGTCTTTGGCTACGAACCCGACGAAAGAATTACGATTGACACCGTAGAACGCTATCAGGGCGGCGCGCGCGACGTGGTGCTTATTTCGCTCTGCACCAACCGAATTTCGCAACTTACTTCGCTCGTTTCGCTCTCCGACGAGGGCGTGGATAGAAAACTAAACGTAGCGATGACGCGGGCGCGACAGCATTTGGTCATCGTAGGCAATCCGGATTTGCTTCGCAAAAGCCCTATTTATAAAAAATTATTGGAATTTTGTGACATAGGAATGTATCTAAAATAAACTACTTATTTTTTCCTCATTCCATTTAAAATAAAAACTAAAAGAATTAATTATGTTTAATTTTATATTTCGACAAATAAAATTCTTTTAAACACAATCTCTGAACGCTTTAAAAATAAAATATCTATTTTTTACGGAAAATTAAGTGTCTTATTTTTTTTCGTTCCTTAAAATTATAAAAAAATTAGTGGAATTATATTTGCAAAACATACTGTATCGCTACCGCGATGATAAGCGCACGGCGCAGATTGTAGCTGCTTTGGACGACAACGCTACCAACGCACCACGACTCCAACTCAACGGTCTGGTAGGCGCGCAGGAGGCTTTCGTGATGGCTGGAATGTATCTGGCGCGCCCCGCTACTTACTTGCTGATTGCTTTTGACAAGGAAGATGCGGCGTATTTGCAAAATAATCTCGAACACCTATTGGAAGGAAAAAATATTCATTTTTTCCCCGATTCGTTCAAGCGTCCGATGTTTTTTGAGGAACTTAACTCGTCCAACGTGCTGGAACGCACCGAAACAATACACCGCATCACGGATAAAATTCGTAAAAGTGAGGTGGTTGTGACATATCCAGAAGCGTTGTTTGAAAAAGTGGTTGCGCCTCATGTGTTAGACGATGCGCGGATTGAAATAAAAACGAAAGAAACGATTGACGCAGATTTTTTGATAAGTGTGTTGGTAGAGTACGGTTTTACGCGCGCCGATTTTGTCTATGAACCCGGTCAGTTTTCTATTCGCGGCGGCATTATTGATATTTTTTCCTACGGCAATGAATTTCCGTATCGCATCGAACTCTTTGACGTGGAGGTAGAAAGTATCCGTACTTTCGACCCCAAAACGCAACTTTCCAAACAAAATATTTCGGCAGTTTCTATCATTCCGAACATCAATACGAAATTCACGCAAGACCAAAAAGTGTCGCTGCTGCAAGTGCTTCCGCCCGACACGGTCGTCTGTGTGAAGGATTTGGAGGCAACTTTGGACAAGCTGCAACGCTGCTTTGAGAAGGCGCACGAATTTTCTAAAACCGTTTCGGTATTGGACGAAAGCGAACTGGCGGAAATTTTTCGCGACCGCGCCTTTATTTTCCCCAACGAAGTGGTGCGAGATTTGGAGCGATTCGCCATCGTCCTGACTGGCAACAGCAATACGCCGTTCAAAGTCCCCGTCAAAATAAATTACAACGTGCGTCCGCAACCAAATTTTAACAAAAATTTTAAGTTGCTCATCGAAAATTTTCACGAAAACGTCGCCAACCAACTCGAAAACTACCTATTCGCCGAAAACCCGAAGCAAATAGAACGCTTCGAAGCCATTTTTAAAGATTTGGGCGCGAAAGTAGCTTTCAAAGCCATCAATCAGCCGCTCCACGCCGGCTTTTTGGATTATGATTTGAACATTGCCTGCTACACCGACCACCAAATTTTTGAGCGATTTCATAAATATCGCCTCCGACACAGCTTCACCAAAGACCAAGCCATTACCATCAGCTTGCTCCGCGAGCTGCACCCGGGAGATTTCGTGACGCACATCGACCACGGCGTAGGGCGGTATTCGGGACTCGAAAAAATAAATATCAACGGACATATCCAAGAAGCCGTCCGACTGATTTATAAAAATAACGATATTTTGTACGTCAGCATCAACTCGCTGCACAAAATTGCGAAGTTCGTGGGGCAAGAAGGCACGCCGCCGACCCTCCACAAACTCGGCTCCGACACCTGGAAAACCCTCAAAGCCAAGACCAAAGCCAAAGTAAAAGACATGGCGGAAGAATTGATAAAACTCTACGCCAAACGCCGCGCCAGCAAAGGTTTTGCCTTCGCTCCCGACGGATATTTGCAAAACGAACTCGAAGCCTCCTTCATCTACGAAGACACGCCCGACCAACTCAAAGCCACCAACGACGTGAAAGACGATATGCAAAAAGAATATCCGATGGATAGATTGATTTGCGGTGACGTGGGTTTCGGAAAAACAGAAGTTGCCATTCGCGCAGCTTTCAAAGCCGTCACAGACGGAAAACAAGTCGCTATCCTCGTGCCAACCACTATTTTGGCACTCCAACACGCCAAAACCTTCGGCGAGCGGCTCTCCGAATTTGGTGCTACCGTGGACTACGTCAATCGTTTTCGCTCCGCAAAAGAGAAAAAAGATATTTTTGAAAACCTTAAATTGGGAAAAATTGACATCGTCATCGGCACGCACGGACTGTTGGGAAAAGACGTAGGATTCAAGGATTTGGGGCTGCTCATTATTGACGAAGAGCAAAAATTCGGCGTAGCCGCCAAAGAAAAACTCCGCTCTATCAAAGTCGATGTAGATACCTTGACGCTGACCGCTACGCCGATTCCGCGCACGTTGCAGTTTTCGATAATGTCCGCCCGCGATTTGTCTGTTATCCGCACGCCGCCGCCCAATCGCCAACCGATTCAGACCGAAGTGCGCGTGTTCAGCGATGAAGTCGTCAAAGAGGCGATTCACTACGAAGTGCATCGCGGCGGACAGGTATTTTTTGTCCACAATCGAGTCAATAGCCTGCCCGACATCGTGGCGATGGTGCAGCGGCTCTGTCCCGATGTAGATGTGGTGGCAGCGCACGGACAGATGGAAAGCGACCATTTGGAAAAAACACTCGTAGCGTTTATTGAAAAAAAATTCGACGTGTTGGTTTGCACCAATATCATCGAAACTGGTTTGGATATTGCCAACGCCAACACTATTATCATCAACAATGCGCACCATTTTGGTATGAGCGACCTCCACCAGCTGCGCGGCAGAGTCGGACGCTCCAACCGAAAAGCGTTTTGCTACCTGTTTTGTCCGCCGATGTCCGTCCTGACCACCGACGCTCGCAAGCGACTCAAAACATTGGAAGAATTTTCGGATTTGGGCAGCGGATTTGATATTGCGATGCGCGACTTGGACATTCGGGGAGCTGGAAATTTGCTCGGCGGCGAACAAAGCGGATTTATTTCGGACATCGGCTACCAAACGTACATGAAAATCCTCGACGAAGCGGTACAAGAACTGAAAGAAAATGAATTTCGGGACGTTTTCAAAGAAGATTTGCAGAAAGAAAGAAAATTCGTCAAAGAAGTCGAAATCGAAACCGACGTAGAGATGCACATTCCCGATGCCTACATCGAGGCGGTGCAAGAGCGACTCAACCTTTACAGCGAACTCGACACCCTCGAAAACGAGGAACAACTGACCGCTTTTATCGAAAAGCTGCGCGACCGATTCGGCAAAATCCCCGCTCCCGTCCGCGAGCTGTGCGACGGATTGCGCTTGCGCTGGATAGCCAAAGGCTTGGCTTTTGAGCGCATTATCCTGAAAGAAAATAAGTTGCGCTGCTACTTTGTGAGCAATCCGCAGTCGCCATTCTACGAGTCGGCACTGTTCCAACGGATTATGAAACACATCATGGGCGCGGGCAAAAAAGAAGGCTTGTCCTTCAAACAATCCCTCAAAAGTTTTATCATGATAAAAGACGGCGTGCGCAATCTTCGGCAAGCAAAAGAAGTGTTAGAGTCCGTAAAAAATAACAGCAAAGAGCTTTAGGAATTCCTAAAAATTAAAAAAGATATGGACAATCTTCAAACTTTCAGCTGCCCGTCGCCCATCGGAACTCTAACGATAGCAGGAAGCGACAAAGGTATTCGCGCGATCCGATTGAGTGACGCAAAGACCGGCGCGGCGACGGCTTTTTTGCCCGACTGGGCGCAGCCATGCAAGCAGCAATTAGACGAATATTTTTTGGGAAAAAGAACTACTTTTGACCTCGATTTAGATTGGTCGGATACGTCCGAATTTTACCAAAAAGTGTGGCTCGAGCTGCTGCAAATTCCCTACGGAAAAACGACCACCTACGGCGCGCTGGCAAAAAAAATCGGCAATCCCAACGCTTCGCGCGCAGTGGGTTTAGCCAACGGACGCAACCCTATCGCCGTCATCGTCCCCTGCCACCGAGTCGTCGGCAGCAACGGAAATCTGACGGGCTACGCACACGGCTTGGACATCAAAAAACAACTTTTGGCACTCGAAAACCCGACACTGCTCACTTTATTCTAAATAGTTTTTAGTGATTGGTTTTTAGGCTAAAGCCAATACAGCACTTTTTTTGACACAACAGCTAAAGCTGTTGGCAATTCAAGAAACTATTTTGATAAACTATTTAGCAATAAAAAACCCAAATATATGCACTTCAAAAATACGCTTGATTTTGCGCAGCAAACAGACGCAGCAGACGAACTGAACGCCTACCGCGAGCAGTTTTATTTTCCGCAACACGGCGATAAAAACGCACTCTATTTTTGTGGCAATTCGTTGGGATTGCAGCCCAAAAGTGTAGCAAAAGCCCTGCTTGCAGAGCTGGAGCAATGGAAGACGTATGGCGTAGAGGGGCATTTTAAGGGCGAACTTCCGTGGATGTATTACCACCGTTTTTTGTCCCTGCAATCCGCCAATTTGGTCGGCGCAAAGCCCGAGGAAGTCGTCGTGATGAATACTTTGACCACAAATCTGCACCTTATGATGGTGTCTTTTTATCGCCCCACTGCCTCCAAATTTAAAATTATTATGGAAGCGGGTGCGTTTCCGTCCGACCAATATGCGGTAGAAAGTCAGGTGCGCTGGCACGGCTTTTTGCCCGAAAATGCCATCGTCGAAGTCGCCCCACGAGTCGGCGAACACACGCTCCGCACCGAAGATATTGTAGCCGCTATCGAACAACACGGCGACCAAACCGCGCTGGTGATGTTCAGTGGCGTGAATTACTACACTGGACAACTCTTCGATATTCAAGCTATTGCGAAGTCTGCGCACGCCGCCAAGTGCTTCGTAGGATTTGATTTGGCGCATACGGCAGGCAACGTGCCGCTGCAACTTCACGACTGGGGAGTAGATTTTGCGGTGTGGTGCAGCTACAAATATCTCAACGCTGGTCCCGGCGGTCCCGGCGGCGTGTTCGTGCATGAGCGACACGGCGACAAGTCGGAGTTGCCCCGATTCGCGGGTTGGTGGGGACACGACGAGGCGAGTCGTTTTCAGATGAAAAAAGGGTTTGTACCGATGCGCGGCGCGGCTGGCTGGCAGTTGAGCAATGCGCAAATATTCAGCTTTGCGGCGTACAAGGCGAGCTTGGATATTTTTGAAGCCGCTACTATGGCGAAGCTGCGAGCCAAAAGCCTACAACTGACGGGCTTTTTAGAATTTATTTTGACAGAACTCAACAAAAGTGGTCGGCAACGATTCGACCTCATCACACCCAAGCAGCACGGCGAGCGCGGCTGCCAACTGTCTATTTTGACCGACGAAAATGGAAAATCCTTGTATGATTTTTTGACACAAAACGGTATTATCTGTGATTGGCGCGAGCCGAATGTGGTTCGGCTCGCGCCAGTCCCCCTCTACAACTCTATGGAAGATATTTGGCAGCTCGGACAGCTACTGGAAGTAGGCACAAGATAAAACCATTGGCTGTTTGAATCGTTGCAAGAGAGTAAAGACATAAAAGTTGGTTGTGGGGTAGCTTGCAGGTTGTTTTTAGATTCTTATGGGTTCATACAGTATTTCATGAATTTACTCATACGTCAAAAAATAGATAATTTATTGAAAGTCAATAAATTATCTATTTTTTGTTTTTAAGAAGTGGTGTTTTAAAGTTCTAAACGAACTCCGATAAACGGATGCGCAATTCCGTATTTGTACGGGATATTGTTGAGCGGCAAATGATTGTAGTAACCTGTGTTGATGTGTAAGAACTTATAGATTTTGTACTCCAACGAAATCCCAATAATTCGATTGAACGTAAAGCGTTTGGTCGGCTCGTCATCACCTGCAAAACTTAAATTGCCTACGCTCAAGCCACCTCGCAGAAATAAATTGAACTTTTTAGACCGCAGCAAATCGTAATCAATCGTAGCTCCGCCAAGCAAAAATGGGTTGGAGATATTTTCGCCGACTACTTTTGCAAAGGTAACTTCAATGCCTGCTCGCCAATTTTTTGCAAACCTGTACCTGCCGCTGACATTCAAATAATGCTCCCACATTGTGTAGACTTGCCCGTTTGATAGCGTTTGCTCAGGGTCTGATAGGGCGACATAGAAAGCACCAATCGAATATTTGGATTCGGTCTGGGAAGACAAAAAGTAGGTCACAAAACACAGTAAAAAAATAATTATAGTTCTCATATCTTGTAAATAAATTTAGTTTGCATTGGAAGTGACCGAAACGGATAGCTTTTGATACTCGGGTAATATTCTAACTGATAGACAAACTGTACGCTGAAATATTGGTTGATAAAAACGCTCAAGCCTGTCCCTATGGCTGCATAGAGATTGAGTTCTTTCCCAACTCCAAGCGACCTGCTTTTGACCCCACTTTGTACGTTGCTCACGCCAGCAGTGACGAGCAAGCTCGGAAAACATCTCCACACATAATATTTGCCATAAACCCTAAATTTTCTTGAACAGACCAATTCGCTGTGCATTTTTTGCTCCAACTGGATACCAAAACCTAAGCCATCAAAGCTTTTTCCGAGTAGTTTGTTGTCTGTTCGGCGCACAAAGTAGTCAAAGAAAGTATGCACAAAAGTATAGGTATTTAGTTTTTTTCCTACCTGCAATCTAAAAATTCCATTAAAGTC
>JAYWGG010000330.1:0-3798 GCA_043778415.1 Saprospiraceae bacterium | reverse complement strand
AAATTAAGTACCTTATTTTTTCCTCATTCCTTAAATGTTAAAGTTTTACTTTTTTTGAAAAATAAATGTGAAAAAACTTGACAAGTAAAAATAAAAGTGTAACTTTGTTTAAAGTTTATAAACTAATGAAATGAAGAAAAGTAAAATGTGTAACTTTTTCATTTCCAATCAACGATTTTTTACAACCCTTTAACCCAGAACTGCTTTTTGTATTTTTATTTTTAATTATTAAATTTCTAAAATCATGCAATCAGTTATTTCAAAAACCACTTTTAATCACACCCTAAACGTACTGCGCCCAATAATATTGGGGGGTGGGGGGTAATTTCCCAAAACAAAATTTGGACATTAATTCTACTCGTTATGCTTCAAACTGCTTTTTTTAGTGGGCGAGTGTGGGGGCAAGACTGCAACCCACGATTCACGGCAGCCGTCAATGGCTGCGTCGTGACTGTGCAAAGTACGGCAGGCGCAGGAGAAACCGAACTGTGGACTTGGGGCGACGGCACGCAAAACAACGACACAAACGGCAACCCGTCACACACCTACACCGCTTGTGGCACTTACAGCATCACTCACACACTGCTTACCTGCCAGCCACAAGTTTTTTTTACTGTGAATGTGCAGATTGTTATTCCGACCATTCGGGTCATAGCGACTGTGAGCAACCCGTCGCCGTCTTGCTGCGATACTTCCGCCATTACTTACCAAATTTGTGCGGTCGATTGCAATGGGAATCTTTTGGGCAGCTTTCCCAACAGTGCGACCACGCTCACGCTCACTTTGCCCGACAGTTACGCTTCGGTAACAGGCAACTTCACGCAGGTAGGCAGCAGCAACCAGTGGAGATTTACAGTTCCCGCAAGCTCAAGCGGCTCTTGCCTGTCCCCTGTTATGCGCTTGAGTAATTGTAGTTGGTTGGGAAAGACCTACAATATCCCGCAAAGCGTCGCCGTTGGTAACTGCGTTGGTGTGGCAGCAGGCGCAGGCGTTTCACTCAATGCGCAAGGCAATGCTGTACCATTTTCTGTCAGCAAAACCGTCAAGTCGCAGCAAGGCAGACAAGTAACTTATGAGGTAAAAGTTTGTGGCTCTTGCTTCCCGAAAAACGGCAAAGTAATCGTTACCGATAATCTGCCCACTGGACTGAACCTCGTCAATGGCGCGCAGTGGAACGTGAGCGGCAATCAACTCTCTCAAACGTACAGCAGTGCAGACTTTGCCAACGGGCAAACTTGCAGAACGCTAACATTCGATGCCGAACTAACAGACGCGGCTTGCGTGGTAAATAACTGCGCCATCGCACGGGTTTTCAATGCCCAAAACGCGCAGACGGCGCAGACTCAAAGTTGTGTAAGCAGCAGTATATCTCCGAGTGTGACCATCATCGGCACAGCGAATACGACCACTTTGGCAAGTTCGTTGCCCAATAGCTTTTTGGACGGCGAGGTCATTATTCAAGGAAGGCTTTTGATAGATGTGCCCAGTTTTGTTATCATAAATGCACACCTAATCATGGGAACAGATGCCGCGATTGAAGTGCTTGGAGGAAGTTACTTGCTGGTCAATTCTTCTTTTTTCAACACCTGCGACCGTATGTGGCAGGGCATCTATGTGAGAGAAAAAGCTCAAATTGTATTTGCGCAATCCACTATTTCTGACGCTCGCGACGCTATTTATCTTTACAATGGTTGTTTTTTCAACATCAACAGTTCAACTTTTTTAGCCAACCACGTGGGGATTCGAGTACCCGAGCAGCCTTTTTTGAGTTCTTTGGAATATTTTAATCAGTATTATGAATACGGACCGCTTTATGGCAATACGTTTGATGCCACCGCGCTGCCGCTCAAAAGCAATAATTATAGCTTGACGTTCCCAGAGGCGGGTATGCACTTGCAAGACGTAGTCCTCAACATCGGTGCATTTGGGCAGCTGCGCAATAGATTTTTAAATTACACGAGAGGAAGCGGTATCTTCGGCAACCGCTCCACTTTGAGCATCGTCAATTCGCAGTTCGCCAACGACCTGAACGGAATAAAAATGCGCAACAGTCCACAAACCGAGTCGGGCGAAACTTTCAACAAAAATAAGCTGACGCAAAATGGATTCCTCACCAATTCAGTACTCAATGGCAACTTCACTTTTGGGGCTTGCACCTATGACATTGATGTCAGCAATGCCGGTCAAGTGACTGCAATCAACAACAGAGGACGAAGTGGCACTTTTGGTATTCGCGTCACTGACGGATATGAAGGTGGAGTTTATAACATTTCGCAGAATACTTTCAGCAGCTACCGAAGAAATGCCATCATCGTAAGGCAAATCCCGAGCTTTGCCAATCAGTTGGACATCAACAATAATGCGATCGAAATGATAGGCGACGAACTCGCAAGCCCTGCGTTAGCAGGCATCTGGCTAATGGATATAAAGCCAACTTTTAATCCTACGGCTTTCAGATGGAACGTACGAAACAACCAAATTGCGATGAATGTCACCAGATTCGGAATACTCGCCACTCGAGTAGAAGCTACGGATATGAAAAGAAATCGCATCGATATCAACTCTAATGTTGCGTCCAGCCAAGAAGTAGTGGGTATTCGCTTGAATGCCTGTAAATGGGACAGCGTGTCCAACAACACAGTGCAGCGAAATGCGTCAGCGAACCTCGGCGCAACCTTCGGGCTGATGGCGAACCAGTCCACCTCTTGCAACTTCCGATGCAATACCTTTCGGAACACCCAAACGGGCAGTCAGTTCAATGGAATGTGCATGAGTACCGACCTCGCTACCAATACCTTTGAGAACAACTCTTTGGGCTTGCACCTCACTAATACGAGCGCCTCCATCGGGCAGCAGATTTTTAGGGGCAACCAATGGATAGGCAACTACAACAGCCTAAATCTGGCTGCTCGAAACCAGTCCGACCCTGCTCAATCACTGTTCATAGTAAACAACAACGCTGCGCCTTCTTACAACCCAGTTGGAAGTTTTACCAATGCAGTCGCGCCTGCCACAATCTGGTTCTTTCAACAGTCAGGCGTTATTTTAGGCTGTGCGGGCATTATTGGGAACCCTACTGCTGCTGGCGAAACTGATTTCCAAAAAGCCATCGCCAACGGCACGCTGCCTGCGCCAAGCAAGTACGTGGTCGCTACCCAGTGGGCAGAAAAACGTTACCTTTTGGATAGGTTGCAGTCTGTCCCCAACTTGTTGGGCAGCGACGCAGCGTTCTCGAACTTCCAGAACGCCATGAGCAGCACGCCACTCGGCAAACTTTTTGCCACAGAGCGCGGCATCTCAAATGCCTATCAGATACCCGCCAGCACGCTGGCACAGATAATCAGCAACGACACAGGAAGCAGCAACACCCTCTCCCGACTCATAGCCTTGGACAGCTTGCTGCCCATCGCTGCCGCCGCCGATACTGCCGCTCTGAAGCAGCAACGAAAACAGTACAACATACTGCGCTACCAGTATCTGAACGCCAACGTACAACTCTACAAAACCCTCAGCGCTGCGCGAGCAGCGAGCATGGACAACCTCTTTGCGAGCAACGCTGCTACGGCGAGCGGCAATATTTTGGAGCAGAACGAGCAAGCGGTGAACGCTATTTTTCTCAAAACGCTGGGTCAAAACCGCAACGTTTTGGACGGAAACCAACGCGCCACCTTGCTTTCTATCGCCCTCCAATGTCCGTATGAGGGCGGAGCTGCGGTCTATTACGCCCGCAATCTCTACCAACTCGCAAACGACAGCCTGTATTTTGACGATACGCTTTGCGCAGGAATGCAAGAGCAT
>JAYWGG010000329.1:0-12122 GCA_043778415.1 Saprospiraceae bacterium | reverse complement strand
TTTGAAAACTTAACTTTTTTTGCTAATTTTAAATTGAAAAACTTAAATATATGACACGACAAGCAATTATTGACCATACAATTTATGTTATCAATCTTCTTCCGCAAGAAGAGGCGGCTGAAATTTCAAATTTCGCTGACTTCGTAAGTAGGAAGTACGAAGAGCAAAGAATGACTGAAAATATCCAAAAAATTGTTTCAGACAGCAAGGCTTTCGATTTTTTGAACGACGAAGAAGACCTCTATTCGTTGTCCGACCTGAAAGAAAAATACAATGGTTAAGGGTGACATTGTTTTGATACCATTTCCTTTCACAAACTTGACTGGTAGCAAACTTCGCCCTGCGATTGTTTTGTTTGTGACTGATTTTGATTTGACGGTTAGCTTTATAACAACTCATTTGAAATGGAAAAGATTGACAGACATCGAAATTTTGCCATCAACTGAAAATGGAATTAAGAAAACATCGTTGATTCGGGTATCGAAAATCGCTACCATCGACAAATCATTAGCGATAGGGAAAATCGGTGAACTCCAACAGTCGGAAGTTTCAGAACTAAATTTAAAACTCAAATTACTTTTGCAACTTGACTGAAAAAGTTCTTCTGCCAACGTGCAGTTTGGCGGAGCAGGGCGCAAAAAAAATACAATCAATTTCAGTTCCAGCCTGACGAATATCGCCGAATATTACCAACAAATCAGTACTTTTGTTTTCAATCGGCAGCGGTTACGGGCGGCGGAGTTTCAAATTTTTCACCCGCCATAAAGCCTTTTGGGAATGAAGAAAAATATCACTAACAGAACTTGTGGCTTTCGCCAAACAAAAAGCATATTTCTAATTGCTATAATCACATAGATACTGACTCGAGCATACTCTCAATTCCCATTCCAAACTTTTTTTTGCTTTTTTTGTTTCCTCTCTATGGATTCACAGAGAGTAGCGGTGACTTTTTTTCGATTCACTGGCTGGGCGCAACGTTGGTGGGCGTTCAAGCAGATGGGATTGGGCAAGCGTGCCTTCTCGAAAATAGGCGGGCTGCAATTCGTCAAAATGATGGGGAGCGGCAGCGACAACGGCTTCGACTGGCTACCCAACTTTGGCGTTTATGGCTTGCTGACGGTCTGGGATTCGGAGCGCGACGCGCAAGATTTTTTCCAGCACTCGGAGCTTTTTGATGCTTTCCAACAGAATAGTGTAGAGCATTGGACGGTTTTTTTGCTTCCAACGTTGGTGCACGGGCTGTGGGACGGAAAAACGCCCTTCACGCCAGTCCAGCCGATAGACGAGAATAAACCTGTAGCGGTGCTGACTCGCGCGACCGTAAAAACTCGCCATTTGTTGCGCTTTCGCAGTTATGTGATGCCTGTCAGTCGGTCGTTGGAGGGGAGAGAGGGTTTGCTTTTTTCGGTCGGCATCGGCGAATTACCTATCATTGAGCAAGCGACTTTCAGTATTTGGCGCAGCCACCACGACATGAAAGCCTATGCTTATTCGAGTCCGCAGCACGCGCAAGTCGTGCGCCGCACTCGTGAGTTGGGTTGGTACAAAGAGGAACTTTTCAGCCGATTCGAGCCTTACGCTACGTCGGGCAGTTGGGGAGGCAAAAATCCGTTGGCGGATTTTTTAGGATAATTTCAAAAAAATATTTTTCGGTACACCTTTTTCAGGATAAATAAAAAATGTTTGATTGTAGGTAAAAAAATAGTTTTACAACCTGATGCCAAAGGCATCAAATATTTATAGAAAAATATGAAATTGACGACGTTATATATGCGTCCAAGGATGCCAAAGGCATCAAATATTTATAGAAAAACATGTGGCGAAGCACGTCCGACCCCGACGGGGTCGCAGATGTAGAGCGTTTGTTTTTTTATAAACGTTCAATCCCTACGGGATTTTTTAAATCAATGTATTTATACACAAGTATTTTCTAAATATTCCCGCAGAATTATTTGTGAATATAATATCCCAACTTAACTGACCAGCAGTTACTTGTGTAGCTCATACCTAAAAAATCATCACAGCCTCGTCCCAAATTTTCTCCAATACACAATCAGCAAGAAGCCGAATAAAGCACCGCCGAGATGCGCAAAGTGCGCAACGCCGCTTTCGTATCCGCTTACCCCCAAAAATAGTTCGAGCGCGGCGAAAAAAAAGACAAAATATTTCGCTTTGATGGGAATAGGCGGCAACAAAAGTTGAATAACGTTTTCTGGAAACAACATTCCGTAGGCGACCGTCACGCCAAAAATCGCACCCGATGCGCCCAACATCGGGCTATTCACAGCGTCAGCGGATACTCCTCCGTGCTGCAGCTCCCAATATTTGACGAGAAGGTGCAAGCCCAACGCGCCGAAGCCCGTAAACAAATAGAAAAATAGAAAGCGACGCGGACCCCACAACTCCTCCACAGGCGACCCAAACATATAAAGTCCAAACATATTGAAAAAAATATGGCTCGGATTGGCGTGCATAAACATGTGAGACACCAACTGGAAAGGCTGAAAATACTCCGAAGTTGGATAAAACATCGCCAACCGAATCCACGACTGCTCGGGCATCAAAAAGTGCGTACCAAAATATATCAATATATTGATAAGGATAAGATTTTTGACAACATCTGTGATATTATTCATAAAAAGTGACAGTCTAAAAAATTAATTTATAAATTTTTTTCTCAAATCATCTAACTCGTAAGTCAGAAAACAATTTTGCCCAAACGGACTATGAAACGGCATTTGGCAGGCAAAAAGTTTGTCAATCAAAGTCTGCATTTCGACGGGCGCGAGTGCGTGTCCGCGCTTCAAAGCTGTACTTCGGGCGAGTGAGCGCGCGATACTTTCGTTGGCATCTAAATGCAAATCAACGTCTTGTTTGTATTGCTCCAACAGGTTTTCTATGATTTTTTGCTCGTCCCGATTGCCTTCCGCCACCAAAGCCGGAAGGCTACGGACGATAAATGTATCTCCCCCAAACTCCTCCACATCAAAGCCCAGCGCGTGCAACTGCGGCAATATTTCTTTCAGTAGATTAGCGTCTGCCGGCGGAAGTGTGACATTTTTGGGGAAAAGCTGCTGCTGTGCCGACGACTGCTGCGAGTCCAACTGCTCCAAATATTTTTCATACAGGATTCGCTCATGCGCCGCCTGTTGGTCAATGAGTAAAAAACCAGATTTTATTTGGCTCACGACGTAAGAATTATGAATTTGGTATGGTTCTTTTTGTGGCTTCGAGAAGCTGCCGCCCGCATCGTCTAACTCCGGATTCGTCGCGTCCGCCCATTGACTTCCGATGGTCAGAGGCTGCAAATCTGACTCTTTATCGTCGGTTGCTGCCGTGCCTTCGTAGAGTTGTTGCCAATGTTTGAGGTTGCGCTCTTGGCGAGCGGAAGGATTTTTTTGTCCAAAATTAGGAGAAGTTTTTTCTACAAAATTTTGTGTTTGCGTCGGTCTATAATTATTTACGCTTGCTTCTTCTTGCGGCTCTGAATATTCTTCCTCAAAATTCAAGTGGCGGGTAATATTATTTTCTTGCTCAAAGTCGAGAGTCGGCGTGACGTGGTTCTGCCCAAGTGCGTGCCGCACAGCCACTTTTAGGTAATTATAAACCAATTTTTCGTCGTCGAATTTAATTTCCTGTTTCGTCGGGTGTACGTTGATGTCAATCCGGGCGGGGTCAATATCCAAAAAAAGCACATAAAGTGGAAAATTTTCTTTGGACACCAACTCCTCATACGCAGTCATCACGGCGTGGTGCAGAAAGGGGCTTTTGATGAAGCGATGATTGACAAAAAAAAGCTGCTCGCCGCGCGATTTTTTCGCAAATTCGGGCTTGCCAATAAAACCTTTGATGCTCAAAACCTCCGTTTCTTCTTCTACGGGTACGAGGCGTTTGTCGTACGCAGTGCCCAAAAGCCGAGTGATTCGCTGCCGCAAATTGCCTGCGGGCAAATGAAACATCTCTACGTTGTTGTGGTGCAGGGAGAAAAAAACATCGGGGTGCGCGAGCGAAATTCGTTGAAATTCGTCCAGAATGTGGCGCATTTCGACAGGGTTGGATTTCAGAAAATTCCGCCTTGCGGGGACGTTGAAAAACAAATTTTTGACCAAAAAGCTCGTTCCTGCTGCACACGCGTCGGCTTCGTGGCTCATCAGCTCGGAACCTTCTATCACGATGCGAGTCCCCAGCTCGTCCGTGCGGCGGCGCGTGCGGAGCTCTACCTGCGCAATAGCGGCGATGGAAGCCAACGCCTCGCCCCGAAAACCCATCGTGCGGATAGCAAACAAATCTTTGGAAGTCCGGATTTTGGAGGTAGCGTGGCGTTCAAAACTCATTCGAGCGTCTGTTTCGGACATTCCGCAGCCGTCGTCGGTCACTTGGATAAGCGTTTTTCCAGCATCTTTGAGTATCAGCTTGACCGCATTGCTGCCAGCGTCAATCGCATTTTCCATCAGTTCTTTGACGACCGAAGCGGGTCGCTGTATGACTTCGCCCGCCGCAATCTGGTTGGCAATCGCATCGGGCAACAGTTGTATAATATCGGACATAGATGAAATTCAGAAAGTATTTGTAGCCTCAAAGGTAGAAAATTTCCTTGTCAATGAAGAAAAAATCGGGCAAGCAATTTTTTATCTTCATTTCTTAGGAATGAGGAAAAAATAAGGTACTTAATTTTTTCCAATAAATTCAATCAATAAAAAGGCATTTTTGAGGCGCAACGCAGAGCGTTGAAACGAAAAAATAACGCAGTGATTGGTTGTAATTTAGCAGAAAAAATGAGTATTTTATTTTAGATACATTCCTTATCTGCAACTTGGCGCACGCTTGCTACTTTCTGTGCTGCGAATTTTTCCTTTTTGGGTCAGTTCATATTTCCAGATTTGTTCTGCTGCGCCGTCCCAAAGATGGTATTCGAGTTGCCAATTTTGCGTGGCGATATTTTTTTTGACTACGATGTCGCTGCTGCTTTCTGGGTGTTTGGGGAGTGCGACTATTTGAGTAAATCCGTCCAAAGTCTGGAGTTGTCCGCCGAGTGCTGCCATATTGAGAGGTTCTTTGGCGCGCAGCGTTACGGCATCTTCTTCGGCGTTGATTTGCTCATATTTTTCAATAACGATGTTGTAGTTGCTCAAAAGAGCGTTGAAAGTTGCGTTTTCGGTTGTATAGTTTCCATTTTTGAATCCGCTTGCCCATTTGGCATCTCTCCGAAAGCAGAGCTGCAAAACGTCCATCGAGGGTTCGGGACGCGTATGTACGCCGCACTGCTCCAACTTTCTGACTGTTGTTTCTGCGGCGTAGAGTATTTTTAGGGTCAAAAAAATCTGTTCAACATCTTCTTTGTTGATATAAATAGCAGTAGCGGCGGCAGAGTCAGCAATCGCCCAACGAAGTGCGAGCCGTGCGGCATCGCGGTGGTATTTGCGAAGCACACTGTCGGGTACGGCGGTCGCTGTCTGCGCAGGCGAATGGCAGTTCAGATTGGTTGCGCCCAAAAGCCCAACGGCGACGCAAAAAGTACACCATACTATATGGCGTAGTCGGGAGTAGTACATTTTCAAAAAATAAAAAGCCAATCCAAAATTTAAGGAATCACGCAGTGTTGCAAAAAAAATACCAAATGAAACTCATCTGGTATTTTTTTATTGCTGTCCTAATAGCCTATAGCCTTGCCAGTTTCGGGACAGGTTTTTTTGAAGGCAGCCGTCATCTCCTTCGCGTTGTGTCCAATAGAATTGTAGGTATTGGTAAAGTCGGTCATACATCGGTCAAAATCTTCCTTGTATCTCATTGCTTCTTGCACCATTTTTGGGTCGGGTTCTTTGCCTTCCTTCGTTGCCTCTTTCATTAGCTTGAGTTTTGGCATTCCCAATGAGTCAAGTCGTTCTTTGCACGCACACATACTTTTCGCGATACTGGTGTATGTGAACTTACCCGAAGACGGCTCTGGCACCATAGTCTGGGGCGAAATCCGAACTTCATTGGCTTGCGATACGCCATCTTTACCGACACTGACAGGCGAGGAACTTCCTACTCCTGTGAGCGCAGTGGGGGATTGCTCTGCGTTGGAGCTATCTGCTTTTTTGTCGCTTTTACAGTTGGTAAAAAAAACGACAGTGCCTAAAACAAGGCACGCAAAGACGAGAAATGAATTAAATTTTCTGATACTCATTGATAAATTATGTTTTAATTAATTGAATAAATTATGGAGTTGCAAAGAAACAAAAAAAATAGTTTAAAAAAAACTTGCAACTTCAAATAAAAATGTCCTATCTTTGCATTGCTTTCAGATGATATGTTTTAGTATCAATGTTTATGAGGGATTAGTTTATTCAGTATCTCATATCAATATATCATTTAGACAAATTATTCTTTATACCAAGGGCTTTTTATGAATTTTACGACATCTACTGTTTTTCACAGTTCTTATTCGGAGATTTTTGCGTAATTGGTTCGTTAGTCCAAGTTGCGTGCCTTTTTGTGTTTGTATATATTTAAAATACCTTTTTTAGGGTATATCTGTTTTATAAATTAGCATTACTTTTGCATTTGTAATAATACGAACGAATTTACGATTTAGCGAAACAAATCAGTTTCCGAGAGAAAAGAGAACGAATTGACGAATTGACGAACCGAAATTAAGTACTATTAGAGTATTAACCAGCTCATAGTGACTTTGTACCAAAACTTGCAACTTATCAGAATTTTCCTACCAGCTCAATTTCTTGAGCCTATTAGTACCCGTATGTTTAGTTAGTTTTGCAGGTGCAGATTTACTGTACAAATTGGTAATTTATTATCCGTTTTATTCAGTGACTTTGTATTGCTTCTGTTGTGAGGTCAGTTTTTGGCATTCAAGTTCAAGCATTTTTTGCCCGCACAGCGTTTTGTGCCGCCTTGTTAGGTTTTTTATTTATTTGAAAAGACAGCCGCAGATGTTGCGTTTTTTATAGTTATCTGTCGCCCAAACACCACTCTATTTTAATTACATCAACTGTCAAAATGGTTGGTTCGATTTTTTGAATCGGATATTCCACACTTGTTAGTTGCTTTAATATTTTGCTTGTCGTCGTATTGACTTCAAGCGAAGGTATATTTTGTAGAATTTTTTTATTTTAATATTATTCATTAACTAAATTTTTTAAATCTCATGAAGAAAGCATTTTCTTTGATGTTTAAGGTCCTTGGAGTTATTTGCTTCATGTCCCTTACAAACACAGTGAGCGCACAGTTAGCTTTGCCACCGTTGGTAGGAGAAGCTATAGCTCAACAGCGCATCGATGCTGAAGTGAATATCCTTAGAGGGGCTCTACAAGTCAATCCAAGTGATGTTTATTTGTCAGCAAAAAACGATTTTCTACGCCACGTTCAAAATTCAATGGTGAACGACGGAATGACTCTCGTACAAGCGATCAACACGAACTACACATTCCGTGGTTCTGCTACAAGCGATTTTGCTGCGCAAAACGCATTGACACTTCCTGTGGGACAGCAAAAGCAGCTGCTGCAGGAAACTATTACTTTGCTACAGTAAGAAACAACTCGTAGTAGTATTCCATGACGGGTTGTGAGGCAACAACTTACTTTATTTTTAACCGAATTTTTATTTTTATTTATTCAAAACTAATTTTCAATCTCATGAAAAGAACGAGCTTTACGAATTTGTTCCGCTCTTTAGCGGTACTTCTTCTCGTGGGTTTTGGTGCTTTTGCTAACGCACAGTCCGTCAGCATTACCAACCAAAACCTCGGGTTAGCTGCGTGTGGTGGTGCTGGTAATAACGTCACCTCATACACATTCAATTTTCCCGCTGTTGCTCCAGGTGCAAACGTACTTGGTAGCATCAACCTCAATTACTGTCCAGCTTCATGGACGAGTGATTGGGATTTTGACGTTATCTCACCTGCAGGTGTCATAACTAACATCGTCAATCCAACTGGCGCAGGTGCTGCAGGTGGAACAGTAAACATCACTGTTTTAGACCAAACTAATTGTAACGCTGCACTGCCATTGGCAACTACTGCTTTGAACAGCGTTGGTAGCTTCTCTGGTAGTTTGAGAAGTGCTACTCCATTCGCTGGATTGGCTATAGGAGCTTCTGCTGGTGTATGGCAGTTGAGAGTCAGAAACATCTTCACGAGTGAGCCTGCTTTCTTGACTAATGCAACCTTGAACTTCGTTGCTCCGTCAGCGTACACGGCTGCTGTAGTAGCAGGTGCTGTAACAGGTGGCTCGGTAGTAAGTAACGTAGCGGGTGCTGTTACAAGCACATCTATATCGGATACTTTAAACTATACGATTACATTGTCTGGTGGTTCTTCAAATGTAGCGGCAACAGCCACAACTACATTCGTAACACCTTCTACTGCGGTATCTAACATCTCTACTGTGGCTGGTCCTTACTCTGTAGGCACTACAATCATCAGAGAAGATGAAGTTTGCTATGCAAATGGTAGCAGAAAAAGAGTTATTTACAGACTTTTGGTATTGGCTCCGCCAAATATATTTTGTCCAGCAAGCCAAGTAGTATCTCTTACGGCTGGTCAGTGCTGCTCTATAGCTGCATGGAACTGCCCAACATCTTCTATACAAGGTACAGTTGCGCCTATCGCTCCGAACACACAGAATGCTGCTGCCGTTGGTGGTGGTATTGACTGCGGTGTAACAGGTGGTACTAACGCACACGGACGTTTGTACAACTCATTCGCTCCAGCTATCGCTGCGGGTGCTTGTGTAGATACTACGATTCGTATCACATCAGTCGTAGTGCCAGTCGGTTTGGCTGGACAAGCTATGACTGTGAGAGTACACGCTTATTCAGGTGCTTTCTCTGCTCCGGGTACTGCTGCTGCACCATTGGTGTATGGCGGTAACTTGACTTTGGTAGGTTCAGTCGCTTTCACAAGCGTAGCTGGTTCACAAACAGTTGCTTTCCCTGCGCCAGGTTTATTGGCTGTAAGAGGAGCAGCTTACTACGTAGAGGTAGTGGCTCCATCGGGAACATTCTCTGTTGGTTACACAACGGTTGCCCCGGGTGTAGGTCCATCTTACATTTCTTCAACAGCTTGTACAATCGGCGTTGCGATACCAAATCCAGTTGATTTGGCTGGTGCTGGACTAGCCCAAAAAGTGCCATTTACTATCAACTTGGCTGCACCACTACAACCAGTACAAACTGCAGGTCCTGTACAAGGAACTTGCTTGGTACCGGGAGTATATAACATTACTTATCAGGCAACTGACGCTACAAATACATCAACTTCTTGTAGCTTCTCTATCACAGTGCGTCCTTACACAGCGTTCACGAATATATTGACTTGCAACGATTTAGTAAATATATCTTTAGATGCTACTTGTTCAGCGACTATCACACCAGACATGATATTGAATGGTGATAACTACAGCTGCTACAGCGACTATGTAGTACGTTTGTCAGCTACTGGTAACATGGGTACCTACACACGCTTACCAACAGTAGGATCAGCAGATATTGGGAAAACATTATTTGCACAGGTAACAGACCCACGCACAGGCAACTCATGCTGGGGAACTATCAAAATAGAGGACAAATTGGCTCCAGTTATCACAAACTGCGGACCGATAACTATACCTTGTACACAGAGTATAGACCCAGTATTTGGTGGCTTACAGACAGGTACTTTATCTGCTGCTGCTACATTGACAGGAACTTCTGCGGATACCATTATTGGAGTAGCTGCGGGTACTACCAACTTCCCAATCGTGGTAAGTGGTGCGCCTTCTAACGCTATCGTATCTAGTTTATCTATTCCATTGAGATTTTCTCACTCATTTGTAAGTGACTTGGTGGTTACTTTGATTGCTCCAGACGGAACATCAGCAGCTATCTTGCAGAATCAGTGCGGTGGAAATGATAACGTTGATGCTACGTTTGCAGATGCAAATCCAGCAGCAGTTTGCGCAACTTCTACTTCGGTAGCGGGTGGTTGCAGTACTGGTGTAGGTTATACCAATGCTTTGACTGGGGCTATCAAGCCTTTCAGTCCACTATCGGCATTCAATGGTAAGAGTTTGAATGGTACATGGACAGTGAGATTTGTGGATCCAGGATTTGGAGATGCAGGTCGTCTATGTTCAGCTACTTTGAACTTTGCATACAGCCTACAGTTAGCTTACGCTCCAACGTTCACGGACGGTTGCGGAATAGCTACTACTACTTACACAGATGCTACGGTTAATCTACCGTGCACAGGTGGTGTGAATACAAAAGTAATTACAAGAACATGGAGAGTTTGCGATGCAAGCAATAACTGTTCAACTTGCGCTCAGACTATCAACGTAACACGTGCAACTTTGGCAAACGTAGTTTGCCCTGCAAGTTTGGACGGTATCGCTGGTCGCCCTACATTGAGCTGCGATGGCATCAAGTCATCTGTACCACAACCATATACAGTAACAATACCTACATTGGTACAAGTTCCTACACAACACGGTGGTTGGGCAGTGGACTGCGGAAGCACAAACGTTGTAGTAAGTGCTGCAAGCGGACCAGTTCAGAACTATAGCTGCGATGTTATTCCTTTCTACATTGACCAAAACGGTCTAATCGTGAGAGCGAAATTGACACCGACTAACGTTTACTTACCAAACCCAAGTGTAATACTATATTGGGCTAAATTGTCAAATGGCTATCCAGCTCCAACAGGAGAAGTCGCATACCTAAACGGAGCTGCTTCTACGGGTGTTTTGATTACAGCACAAAATTCTCAGAACTCAACTGAAAACGGATTCGTAGGAATGAGAGTATATCGCCACAATATCGGCGGTGTAACTTATTACTTCATGGGTTCAGGCGAGCCAACAGGTGCAAACTGTGGAACTATCGGATTTACATACAATGACTCACGTATTGATGTTTGCGGTCAAAGCTTCAAAATCTTGCGTGAGTGGAAAATACTTGACTGGTGTACAGGGGCAATTCAAACATGCACACAAATTGTTAAAGTTCTTGACACAACAGGACCATCAATCGTTTGTCCAGCGAACTTCACTGCAAGCACAGACCCAACAGTTTGTACAGGTACAGTAGTGTTCCCTGCTCCAACATTAAGTGACAACTGCGATGCAGCTCCAACTTATGACTTGACAGTACCAGTTTCTTTGTTAGGAATCGTAACAAGAGTATCTGCTCCGGGTGCAACCCCAGTAGTATTCTCTGGTTTCCCTATCGGAACTAACTATGTCATCACATACACAGCAACAGACAACTGTGGCAATACTTCAACTTGCACGACTTTGATGGACGTACAAGATTTAGTACCACCGAATCCAATTTGCCGCGAATTTACACAGGTAGCTTTGGGACAAAACGGACAAACGAAAATGGCTGCAATCAGATTTGATGCAGGTAGCTATGACAACTGTGGAATCGTAAGATACCAAGTAGCTCGTGAAATTCCTGCTGCTGGTGCTTGCCGTACTTCTGTACAAGCAAATGCTCCAACAGGAATGGGAACAGGTCTTGGCGCTCCAGCTGATGCTATGGCACCATTCGGTTACACACCTTTCCGTGACTCTGCAATATTCTTCTGCTGTGACGTAACAGACACAGTAAATGTAATCTTGCGTGTGTATGACAGATTCGTATCTCCGGGTAACCCATCAAATCGTTTCAACGATTGTATGGTACAAGTATTCGTAGAAGACAAATTGGCTCCGTCTATCGTGTGTCCACCAAACGTAACTGTTGAGTGTGGTGCTTATGACTTCGCTACCAATGCGTTGGATTCAGCTTACATGGATACATACTTCGGTTCTGTAAAGAATACAGAAGCTGCACGTATCACAAGAACAGTAAACACGGTCAATTCATTAGGAATTACTGTTCCTTTCGCATTGAAAGATGGTATTGCGTATGACAACTGTGATGTAACAATCAAAGAAGTAATTAGCAATAACTTGGTGACTTGCGGAAGCGGTACTATCAACCGTACATTTACAGCAAGAGACAAAGGTGGAAGAACTATTTCTTGCACACAAGTAATAACAGTACGCAATCTTAAGCCGTTCTATATCACTGACACAAATCCAAATAACAACGATCCACAAGATGGTGTTATCTGGCCTGCAGATATTACATTGACAGT
>JAYWGG010000328.1:0-12128 GCA_043778415.1 Saprospiraceae bacterium | reverse complement strand
TTTCTCTCAACATTGTGACATACTTCTCGGCGACTATCCGAGTTCTATTTTTGGGTCTGTTCGTACCCGATATTACTGTAATCATAAATTAATTTTTGATTCAAACACTCAAACTTGACAAAAAGTTCGCAGTAATTTTAATATTCAAAGTTTCCATTTTTAGTTTTTAGGTAAATTTTTTCGCCTTCGCCATTTGTCACAAAACCGATAATTTTCGCATTTATATTAAAAGATTTTGCTGCTTCAATTAGGTCATTTGCAAACTCTTGCGGAAGATAAATTTCGAGCCGATGTCCCATATTGAACACTTGATACATTTCTCGCCAATCAGTTTCAGATTCTTTTTGTATCAACTCAAAAAGCGGCGGCACATCAAACATATTGTCTTTCGTGACGTGTTTATTTTTTATAAATTTCTGCACTTTTGTTTGTCCGCCTCCCGTGCAGTGTATTATCCCGTGAATATTTTTTCGATGTTTTTCAATAATATTCTTCAACAGCGGCATATACGTCCGAGTCGGAGAAAGAACTAACTTTCCTATCGTAAGTTCTTGATTATCAACGATTAGAGTATCCGTCAAAGATTTAGACCCGCAATAAATTACATCATCTGGCAACTCGGAGGCAAAACTTTCAGGGTATTTTGTAGCGTATTTTTTACTAAAAACATCGTGTCGTGCCGAAGTCAAACCGTTGCTACCCATACCACCGTTGTACGCTTTTTCGTAGCTACTTTGACCAAAAGATTCGAAGCCAATTATTACGTCGCCGTCTTGAATATCGTTCTCAATTACCTCTGATTTCTTCATTCGGGCGAAAGCTGTGAACCCCACATCAACGGTTCTGACGATGTCGCCAACATCCGCGGTTTCGCCTCCAGCGAGATGAATATGTATCTCGTGTTGCGATAACTCACTGATAACTTCAGAAGTTGCTCGAATCAAAGCTGTCACAACATCTCCTGAAATTAAATTTTTATTTCTGCCGATGGTAGAAGACAGAATTATGTTGTCAAAGCAACCAACGCAAGCCATATCGTCCAAATTCATCACGATAGCATCTTGAATAATGCCTTTCCAGACTGACATATCGCCAGTTTCTTTCCAATAAATATAAGCCAAACTGGGTTTTGTGCCAGCCGTATCTGCGTGCATCAAACAGCAAAAATCAGGGTCGCAGCCCGTAAAATCAGGCAATATTTTACAAAAAGCATTGGGGTAAATCCCTTTGTCCAAGTGTTTGATGGCTTCGTGTACTTCATCTTTGGTAGAGGAAACTCCGCGCGCCTCATACTTATAATTTTTGTTCTCCATAAAACAATTTTCGGCTTTAAGCCGTTTTGATATCAGATAAATATTTTCGGAAAGATACGATTTTGTACCCAGATTCTGGTTTTTTGACCTTTACGAACCCTAAAATATTTTATAAACCATTCATTATGAGGATTTTAAAATTTGTTTTTTTTGCAGTCTTGATTTTTTTCTTTTCGTCTTGCGAAAAAGAATTTGTACCCGAAGGCAGCAACGATGCACCACAGATTGTGGTGGAGGGCTTCATTGAGGCGGGGCAAAATCCGACAAATACTTATGTGATTCTTACCAAAAGTCAGTCTTTTTTCTCTGAAATAGGACTTTCGAGCCTAAATAATAGTTTTATTCAGGGCGCTGTTGTGACAGTGTATAATGGGACAAAAACTGTTCAGTTGAGGCAGTTGTGCTTGGATAGTCTGCCGCCAATACTTCGTATGCAAGCTGCTGCTGCATTGGGTTTTAATCCTGACAGTGTGATGATAAATTTTTGTATTTATGTAGATTTCTTGAACGAAATGCCCGGAGTCGCTGGAGGAAAATACGATCTAAAAGTAGTCACACCAACTGGCGAAACGGTAACGGCTACGACCACAATTCCAAGAATAATTCCTTTAGATTCCCTTTATTTTATTACTCCTCCAGGCGATAATAACGACACTTTGGCGCAAGCAAAATTTATTTTGAAAGACCCTGCGGGCGAGAAAAATTTTTACAGATATTTTACAAAAATAAATCAAGGCGTGTACCAAGCTGGGCGCGGTTCGGTCGCAAATGACGGCTTTATTGACGGGAAAGAATTGAGGGGAACTCTGACAAAATCAGAGCCGAGAGGAGCTAAATTCAATCCAGTAACTTTCGGATTATTCAAAATCGGTGACACAGCTTCCGTAAAGTGGTGCACGCTCGATGAGGCGCATTTCAACTTCTGGAATACGCTTGAGTTCAGTGCCAATAATCAAGGACCTTTTTCTTCGTACACCCGAGTAAAACATAATATTGTCGGCGGATTGGGAATTTGGGGCGGTTACGCAGTAACTTATGTGGATAAATTGGTAAAAAAATAAGATTAATTTTAGAATAATTGCTTATTTTTGTGAAAAATTAAAACTTTGTCGCCACAAATTATCATCAACAACAGTCATAAAACTGCTTTGCTCATCGGTGCGAGTGGCTTGGTCGGAGGATTTTGCCTGTCACAATTATTGGAAAGTCCGCACTATGATAAAGTGAAAATTTTTGTCCGCAAAAGTGTTCCGCACTACCATATCAAGCTGGAACAGTACGTCATAGATTTTGATAACCTACTGAATTACAAGCACTTATTGGTGGGCGATGACTTGTTTTGCTGTCTTGGCACGACCATGAAAATAGCTGGAAGCAAAGAAGCATTTTTTAAAGTTGATTATTCTTATACGCTCAATGTCGCTAAAATCGCTGTCACAAATGGTACTAAACAAGTGATGTTAGTTTCTTCAGTCGGTGCGGATTCGAGTTCCATGTTTTTTTACAACAAAGTGAAAGGACAGTTGGAGGACGAATTAAGAAAACTTCCTTTTTGGGCTGTTCATATTTTTCAGCCTTCTGTGTTGCTCGGCGAGCGAATAAACTCTCGTTGGGGCGAACAATTAGCGGGAAAAATTATCCAAAAAATTGACGGTTTTACGGGAGATTTAATGAGTAAATACAGACCCGTCGAAGCAGAGTCTGTTGCCAAAGCAATGATCAATGCTGCGCAAGGGCTGCAGTCAGGGGTGGCGATTTATCCTTCCAACTGGCTGCAAAAAATGTCAAACTCAATTTAAGCACCGTCACAAAACACAAATTAATTATCAAAAAAGTATGATGAAAAAGTCAGATATTACCATTTCGGTCGGTCTTAATTCAGAAAATATGCCGGCAGAAATTGCGTGGGCAGCGAGTGGAAGCCCCGAAAATAGTGAATTTCAGCCTTGTAAAGCGATGCTACTTTCGTTGTTTGACACCGCTACCAAAGATACGCTAAAGATTGACCTTTGGACTGTTGATATGCAAATTGGTGAGATGGACAGGTTTTTTTATCAGACGCTACGCGGTTTGGCGGACACCTACCAGCGAGCTACTCAAAACAAAGAACTGGCGAACCAAATGCAACAATTTGCTACTTTTTTTGGCGAGCAAGTAGAAATGATACCGAAAGAAAAATAAGACCTAACGTCACAAAAAAACGTTTTTATAATTATTTTACGCTCAAATTAGCTCATCTTTTTCTTTAAAAACTACCCCAAATTGCTCTAACTCTGCCAAAATAGGTTCATAAACTTCCTTCATTACGGGAATATTTACTCCTTTTGGAAGTGTATTTTTTTGCATAATAAGTCGCACAAAAATACCCAAAGGCAAGCCGACCAAACGCGACATTGCCGTATCGGTTGCATTTTCTCCCTTCATTATCAGTGTAGAAGTAAGCAATTTTTTAGTACCGTTCAGTGTGTATTCAAATTCGTGCTGCATCAATATCATGTCTTTATCGTGGGGCATAAGTTTCCATTTTTCGAGCAATAAATGCTCTAAAATCAAGGCTGGTGTTGCTTTTATGAGATTTATTTTAGTGTATCCAAACAAGCCTAACCACTCTAATTTTTTCATAACTTCTGAATCTATTTTGATATTCAGGAGAGAAGCAACTCGCTCCTGAAGCGTTCCATTTCCCCACTTTTTATCTCCTAAATAAGACTCTAACAATTCGGAATAAGTCAGATTTTCGGAGTCCAAAATTGTAAACGAATCATCGGTCAGTCCAAGCTGCACCAGAGCGTCCCAAGCATTACAAAATCCTTTGTGGCGAATAGTACCTCGAAGGATATTTGGTATGTCACTAATCCCATATAATTTTCGATATATCAGCGAATCACGGTTAGCATAACCATCGTATTCGCCCATTTCGGATACATGAATGGTGCGATATTGCTGAAAAATTCTTTGATATGGAATGTATTTGTATTTTCCATCTTCTAAAAATTGCGCTGTTCCTTGTCCTGCCAAAATTACATTTCGTGGATTCCAAGTAAACTTATAGTTCCAAGGATTGTCATCGTTTTCGGGTGCTACCAATCCGCCCGTGTAGGAGCGAAAAGCAGTTAGATTTCCGCCTTTGGCTTTGATTTCGTCAATTTTTTGCATGGCACTCATGTGGTCAATTCCGGGGTCTAAACCGAGTTCGTTCATAAAAATAAGACCATTTTTTTGCGCCTCGTCGTCTAACTCGTACATCTCTTTAGAGGTGAAAGAAGCGGTTGCTAAATGCTTTTTGAGTTTGATACATTCGTGCGCGACTTGGAGATGAAGATAAGCAGGAAGTAGCGAAACCACTACATCTGCCTGCTTGATTTGTTTGTGCCGCTCGTCCAAATTTAGCACGTCAAGGCAAGCAGCTTTTCCATTTTGGTGAGCATTAATTTTTTTTTCTGCGGCAGCAATATCTGTATCCGCCACTGTCACAAACCAGCCATTTTCTTCCGATTTCTTTAATAAATATTGAATCAAAGCGGACGAAGAACGCCCTGCTCCCAGCACTAAAATATTTTTCATTTTTATGAATTTTTGCAAATTGTTGCTCAATAATTGTGCAATAAAAGATTTTTTTCCGTTACTTTATCCTCTAATTTAATAAAATGTCACAAATTTCGATAGTTACTAAATTTTTGCGTTGTTCTAATCTTGACGAACTTACGCTTTCGGACCAAAAACTGCTACAAGCTGCGCACTCCGCCGTTGCTCAATCTTACTCGCCGTACTCCAATTTTAAAGTCGGTGCAGCTCTGCTGACTGCTGACGGAAACACAATTTTAGGCAGCAATCAAGAAAACGCGTCTTATCCGCTTTGTTTGTGTGCCGAGCGGACGGCTCTGGCTGCAGCGTCCTCTATCGCTCCAAATATTCCTATTATTGCGATGGCTGTGACAGCTAAAAATCCAAAAATTATTATTTCACAACCCATTTCGCCCTGTGGTGCTTGTCGGCAAGTACTTTGCGAAGCCGAGCAGCGCGGACAAACGAACCTTAAAATTATCCTTCAAGGCGAAGTTGGCGACATATTTATTTTTGAATCTGCAAGAGATTTGTTGCCTTTTTTCTTTGATGCTACTTTTTTATAGGCAATAGCGTCACAAATTTCTTTTGAAATAATCTTCAATTTTTTTGTAAAGATGAACTCTATCCTTGCCGCGTACGTTGTGCGGGTGGTTTGGATACGGAAAATAATCTACCAAAACTCCTTTGGCAATACATTCATTGATAAAAGCAGCCGTGTGTTGCGGTACGACAGTATCGTCTAAAAGTCCATGAATAATTAACAATTTTCCTTTAAGGTTTGTGACATAGTTTAGAAGGCTGGTATTTTTAAATCCGTCGGCATTTGTTTCGGGATTGTCCATGTATCTTTCCGTGTACATAATTTCGTAAAATTTCCAATCTATAACGGGTCCGCCTGCTACGGCAGCCTTGAATACAGTAGGATTTTTTAGCATCATAGACGTAGTCATAAAGCCGCCAAAACTCCAGCCAAAGCAACCCATTCGAGTAGTGTCTATAAAATTTTGCTTTTTCAGGTATTGTATTCCTGCCATTTGATCTTCCATTTCAAGAGAACCTAAATTTCTAAATGTCTGATTTTCAAACTGTTGCCCGCGTCTGTCGGAGCCGCGATTGTCCAGTGTAAAAATAACATAACCCTGACTCGCCATATATATCAAAAACATATCGGCATTTCCCAACCATTTATTTTGTACCAACTGGACGTGCGGACCACCGTAAACATACACCATGACTGGATATTTTTTGCGGGCATCAAAATCAACTGGCTTTATCATTCTAACATACAAATCGGTGGTTTGATCAGCCGAAGGAATGGAAAAAATCGAAATTTCACCCGTTTTATAATCTTTTAATGGATTTTCAGACTGCAATAAATTTGTTATAATTTTATTTTTTGTGACATCTTTCAGATTTGTCACAAGCGGCGTTGTTTTGTTACTAAAATTATCCAAAATATACTTCCCATCATTGCTTAATTGAACGCTGTGAAAACCACTTTCTGGCGTAATTAAAGTCAGTTCCTTACTCTTGATATTCAGCTTGTAGGCGTGTGATTCGAGAGGTGTTTCTTTGCTCGCCATGAGGAATAAATTTTGACCACTTTCATCGAAACCTAAGACCTCATCAACCTCCCATTTACCTTCTGTAAGCGGGCGCAAAAACTTTCCGTCCGCATCGTATTCGTACAAATGATTGTAGCCGCTTCGCTGACTTTGCCAATAAAACTTAGAATTATCTTTGGGATAAAATACGATAGAATGTAGCGGTTCAACGTATTTAGAGTGCATTTCTTCAAAAAGTGTTGCTTCAAAATTACCAGTTTCTGCATCATATCTGTTGAGTTGCATCTTATTTTGGTCACGATTCAGGACTGCTACAAAAACCTTTTTAGCGTCCGCACTCCACGAAACATTAGTCAGATATTGTTCTTTGGGTTCGCCAGTTTGAAGGAAAATAGTTTTTTCATTTTTTACATTATAAACGCCTATTGTGACATGGTGACTTTTAGCTCCTGTCATCGGATATTTGAGGTAGTTATTGACTGCTGGCACAGATTTATAGTCTGAAATCGGATAATTTGTGACCATGCTTTGATCCATTCTGTAGTAAGCTAATTTACTGCCGTCGGGCGACCAAAAAGTACCTTTTGTGATGCCAAATTCTTGCCGATGAACAGACTCGCCACAAACTATTTGCACGCCATCTTCGGAGGTAATTTTTTTAGATTTTTCGGTGTTAATCTCTGTCACAAACACATTTCCTTTTTCAGTAAATGCGACCGAGTTATTGCTCGCAAAATCTAAATTTTCTGCATTTTCGTTCCAAGATATGATTTTAGAAATTGTTTTTTTTTTCACATTAAACTTGAAAAGTGAATTTTTTTCCTGAAAGGTAAACTCATTTTCGTTTTCTGACCACGTCACAGATGGAATATTTTTCTTTATTTCACTCGCATAATTTGGTACCAATGCAGCATTAAATTCCTCCAAAGTCAAAAGTGTAGCAGTGCTACCAGAGGACACATTTCTGACTACCAACGATTTTGTGGCGGCATCTATGTAGGTATAATTGTTGCTTTTTCCTTGAAAAGAAAGCTGCGAAAGTGGCTTGGGACGAAGTGCAGTATTAAGATAATCTTCGATGACAAGTTGTTTTTGTTGTGCAAAAACCAACTGCTGCGAAATGGCTAAAAACAATAAAAGATAAATAAATTTTTTCATAAATAGTTGATAATCAATTTATTAGAATAAATTAAGTTGAAATGTGGATTCGTTGTATTCGATTTCTGATTTTATTAGATTCGGTAAACTGCTCGGATTTATTTTATCAAAAACTGGTAAAATCCTCTTTATCATTCGGAGTGAATGAGAATATTTTTCAGTTTCGGCGTTCCAGATTCCAGCCCTATCCAATGCGTCTATCCGCACGCAACCCGATGCGTGGATAATTTGATTTTCGGGAAGTATGATTCCGACATGGATTATTTTTCCTTTCGGATTGTCAAAAAAAGCCAAATCGCCAGTTTGAGTTTCTTCTAAAAATGCAATTTCTTCTCCATTTTTTACTTGTTCTGCTGCGTCACGTTTGAGCTTTATTCCTAAAATTTTATAAACCATTTGCGTAAATCCCGAACAATCTATCCCAAATGGCGACCGCCCGCCCCAAAGATAGGGCGCGTAAAGGTATTTGCGCACGATTTTTTGGACCAAATCCTCCGAAATAAGAGGAAGCTGGGACGGCAGGACAGCACCGCTGAAAGCATAATTTTTGCCCTGAAACACAAAACTCAACCCGTCGAAATGCGGCAGCGTAGAACCCAACAAAATCGGCAACGCAAATTGAGGCGTGAGCGCAGGCTGCACGAGTTCGAGCGAAATATCATAATTTTGATTAATTGTGACTATGTTTTCCTCTTCGATATCTACCATTTGTTTGGCATCTATCCAGCCTTCGTAGCCGTCCCAAAGGCAGCAAACACGAAGCCAGTTGCCGTTATTTTCTAAAATTTCGACTTCTTCGCCAAATAAAATCTGTGACACCATTTCAGAGGCATCGCTTGAAGTTTTTCGCAATGGGACGACACTTAATTGAGCGGCGGCGTATTTTTTCATATCCGTATCAAATCAAAGCCCAAAAATACTAATAATTGTTCTGTTTCGTTCTTTAGGATTGAAGAAAAAATAAAGTACTCCATTTTTTCCAATCAATTCAATCAATAACAAGGCATTTTTTCGTTACAACACAGAGCGTTGAAACGAAAAAATAACGCAGTGATTGTTTGTAATTTAGCAAAAGAAATAGGTAGTTTATTTTAGACGCGTCCCTAATTTAAAAAAATTTGTTTTTGTTATTATTGCGTTACCTTTGTGGCGTGTTATTTGTCATACCATATATATTATGAAGAATTTTTTTATTTCGCTCTCTTTTATACTGCTTTTTTTTGCGCAAGCGAATGGGCAAGATAGGCATTTTTCGCAGTTTTATGCCGCTCCACTTCTCCTGAATCCAGCTCTTACCGGAGCTTTTGACGGAAAATATCGTGTGAATATGATTTATCGCGACCAGTGGCGAGGCGTTCTTGACCAACCTTTTAAAACTTTTGCGGCGAATTTTGACCTTCGCTTTCCGCTCACTTCCGTGATGCAGTCCAAAGACGCAGCGGGTTTGGGGATTACTTTTTTTTCGGATAAAGTCGGAAATTTGGGTTTTAATACCAATTCGATTATCATTTCGGGTTCGTTTCACAAGTCGCTCAATCCTCAAAATAGTCAATATTTGTCCGTCGGAGTGCAGGGCGGTATCTCCCAAAGGAACGTAAATTACGAAAATTTTACGTTTCAAGACCAATTTAATGGGCTGACTGGCTACACGTTTCCGTCTGGTGAGCTGCTGCCCGAAAATAGTTTTGCCTTCGGCGATTTGTCGGTTGGATTAAATTATAGTTTTGCGCCCAAAGATGGCGTGGGATTTTTTGCGGGAGTTGCTATGTACCATATTTTGCAGCCCAAAATCACTTTTTATGACGCTACCAAAGGCGGAAATGCTATTCTTCCACGTCGCATTTCGGCGCAAACGAGCGCGAATATTCCATTGAGCGGTTTGGTCAATTTTTCGCCTCGACTGTTGGTGCAGCTTCAAAATAAGCACTTGGAACTCAATGCAGGCAGCAATTTCAGGATTCAACTTTCGGAGGACAACAGGACGGCACTCAATCTCGGCATTTGGGCGCGCCCTGTGAAGACCTATCAGAACAAATTAGAACTCGATGCGCTGATAGGTCAGTTGGGTTTTGAGTACGAAAGCCTGCTTTTTGGCTTCTCCTACGATGCTAATTTGTCGTCTTACACGACCTACAAAAAAGGTCAAGGAGCGTTTGAGATTTCTGTTACTTACATCGGAAACTACGACAACGATGACAAAATGTGTCCAAGTTTTTAGAGATGTTAGGAACGCATCTAAACAAAAGTTTAAAACTAAAAATCTTTTGAAAAATATCCAAGAAATACGAGATTTGGCGGTGCTGCGCATTGCGGAAGCTGAATATTTGATGCAAAATACGAACATGGATTTTTCGGCTGCTGCGTTCTATTTGGCGGGCTACGCAGTGGAGCTGACGCTGAAAGCTCGCATTTGTGAATTGTTAGACGCTGATGATTTTTATGGTGACAAAAAAAATGGCTTCGGAAAATATCATAGTTTTAAAATACATGATATTGAAAGTTTGATTGTGCTTGCGGGATTGCAAAATAAAATTAAAGAAAAAGAGGAAGCAGATAAAGAAAATCCTGTACCTAACTTTAAAACTACATTTTCGGTAGTAAAAAAATGGAAGGAAACTTCGCGCTACGAATTATCTTCGTCCAAATTAGAATCTGAAGTATTTATAAAAAATGCAAAAATATTTATACAATGGATAGAGCAACAAAAAATAACCTAAAAAAAGAATATGAGCGTGCGCTCAAATCCTTATTTCCTACTTATTTACCTCTTAATGACGATACTGGTTTCGCTGAACCTGATTTAGGTGAATGTTTTGTTGGTTTGAGACCGGCAGGCAGTGCTACGACTTTTTTTAATCTTCAAGTATATGCGCCTCAAATCATTGCCAAAATGTATCAAAGTAATACTCATCCGGTTTATTTGATTTTAGGGCATCTTAAAGCCCGTATTTCTTCAGAAGCTAATAGTGCCATTTATAGTTTAGAAATCTGTGATACGGAAGACGAAATTGACTGCATCAAAGAAGACGAAATCATTAACACCATTGGGCTGGAGCTGCCTGCTCGAAGACCAAAACAGGGTTTTTCTATTTTTGATATGTTTTAAAAAAAAGTTTAAAGCTAAAATCTTTGAAAAATGTCCAAGAAATACGAGATTTGGCAGCCCACCGTGTTGTGGAAGCTGAATACTTGATGCAGAGTGCGAACAATGATTTTTCGGCTGCTGCGTTCTATTTGGCGGGCTACGCAGTGGAGCTGACGCTGAAAGCTCGCATTTGTGAGTTGTTTGGAAAAGAAGATTTTTTTGGTACCATGAGAGGAAAAACCTCTACTGCCTTCAAAATTCACGATATAGAAGAGTTGTTTTTCTTGTTGGGAGCAACAAAAATATACAACGAGCAAGCGAATGAAGATATAAAATCTGCATTTAGTACCGTGATTTCGTGGGATGAAACAACAAGATATAAACCACCAAAGGCTTTCGAGAGAGTCAAAGTTTTAAAATTTATTGAATCTGTTAAAAAATTAATAGCATGGATACAGGAGCAAAAAGTATGACCATCGAGCAAGTCAAAAATGCTTTTAAAAATAGGTCGGACTCAATTTTAAGAAATTATAATCCATTTCCTGACAATTTTGAAGATGGAGTCCATCAAAATATCGACATGTTTGTTGGACTCAAACCAGTACTTTCTTTTGACGTAGGACCTCCCTACCGTTTGCAGGTTTATGCCCCAGAATTAGTTCAAGTAATGAAAAATAAGGGTGAAAATCCAATAGATAGTGTTATCTACTTGTTAGCAAGGCAGTTGGATAAAGAGATTTTTCGCCCAATTCATATCGTGGAAATACTCGATAGCATAGACGAAATAGACTGCATCAAGGAAGACGAAATCATTAACACCATTGGGCTGGAGTTGCCCGCCCGAAGACCGAAACAAGGTTTTTCTATTTTCGATATGTTTTAAAAAAAAAATATGAAACGCATTTTAGTTAGTTTAGTTATCGTCTTTTTTATCGCAAAACAAGCCAATGCAGCTTTTATTTTGCTGCCGATGGACGAAAAACAAAAAAATCACCTCAAAGCCTACGGCATCGCTTACTGGATACTCGGAAAAAATATTGACACTTGGTGGCTGCTCAATTATCGCGGCGGAAGTTTTGCCTTCCCCAGTTCGCCGACTTTTGAAAAAGAATGTCTGACCAGAGGCGTGAGCTATGAAGTCATCGCGGACGCACAATTTGTGAAAATTCGGGAAGAAATCGCCAATCCAGAAGTCAATATGGACGCAATCAAACTCGAAAAAGCTCCCAAAGTCGCCGTTTATACGCCCGACATCAACGAAAAAGGCGAGCGCATCAACCCTTGGGACGATGCCGTGACGCTCGTGCTGACCTACGCCGAAATTCCTTACGACCGTCTTTACGACGAGGAAATACTGAATGATAAATTGCCTAAATACGACTGGCTGCACCTGCACCACGAAGATTTTACGGGACAATACGGCAAATTTTATGCAAGCTA
>JAYWGG010000327.1:0-12219 GCA_043778415.1 Saprospiraceae bacterium | reverse complement strand
TGGGACTAAATATGACAACTTATTCACAATATGAGATTGTTGTAGTAAATTTAGACCCAACAATCGGTAGCGAAATCAAGAAAAAACGACCTTGTTTAATTGTTTCACCCAACGAAATGAATAAGCACTTGGCAACCATCGTAATTTGTCCAATTACCTCACAGTCAAGAAACTACCCAACAAGAGTAAGTTTTGACTTGGAGGGGCAACAGAACTGGATAGTGATAGACCAAATTCGTACCATAGACCAAAGCCGAGTAACAAAAACTATTGGCAACTTAAATGACGAATCAATAGCAAAAGTGAAAGATGTTATCAAAGAAACATTTGTCGCCTAAAAACAACGAAGGCACAACATTGGTGACTGTTGCACAACTATGTATAATGTTTGGTTTGGTGGTGTTTTGGGCAGGTTTTAAGGCAATTTAAGCTCGGGCTTGACAAGCAATCGCTCCACTTTTGTAATAATCTTGTACTTTTGTTTTTCGATCGGCAGCAGTTGCGGGCGGCGGAGTTCAAATTCTTTGTGTTCAGTGAGCCTTGTTCGCTGTGCGCCAGCTTGAAGAGGCGACACTGGTCTGTAGATTAAAGCAAACAAAATAACAACTAAAAAATAATTAATTATGAAAAAAATCGTCAGCGCATTTGGATTTTTCTTTATTGTGGGCAAAATTTTTGCCAGCTCTATTTTGGCTTCCAGTTTTGGATATACCACCACCAACGCAACCGCAGCATTTCAGTCCGCCATTCTATCAGCAAACGATACTGTTGTTGTAGATTTGCAAGCTGCGGACTGGAACGTTGGACCGAGTATTTTTTTTAATATGACTAATAAAGTTATAATTTTTGAGCCGAAAGTAAAACTAAAAGCAATTTCGGGAACTTTCAACGCCACCAATGCCTGCTTAATTCAGTTCAAATATTGTAATAATATCACGGTCATCGGCTATCAAGCCGAGTTTAAAATGAACAAAGCAGAATATGCGCTATTAAATGACAGTGAATACCGAATGAGCATAAATATCAACGATTCTAAAAATATAACTATCAAGGGACTTACGCTCAATGAAAGCGGTGGCGACGGGATATATATTGGTGGTGACGGATTAGGGTATTGTGAGAATATATTGATTGAAGATGTAATTTGTACCAATCATTACAGGCAAGGAATGAGTATTACCAATGTCCAAAATATGATGGTTAAGAATAGTAAATTTACTAACACGCAAGGCACCTTGCCAGAAGCGGGCGTGGACGTAGAGCCTTATCAGACCAATCAGCGCATAGCTAACCTACAATTTGAAAAATGCGCCTTTGAAGGGAACGGCTGGGCTGGCTTGGCTTTGGCTTTATTTGAGTTAGATAGCACTTCAGTTCCTGTGAGCATTGGCGTAAAAGATTGCTATTTTAAAAATAATTGTTTGCCCGCGAATGCGTACGGCAAATGCGAAATTTTTTTAAGTGCCGACGGTGATATTCCTGTCCAAGGTGCCGTGTTATTTGAAAGATGTTTTATAGATGGTAGCCAATATACTGCCCTTTACACCCGAAAAACATCTGATGCTTACGGTGTAAAATTTAAAGATTGTGCGTTTCAAAATGTCAGTCAGCAACAGATACAATATAACGAACCTATTTTTTTAGAAGTGCCAAGCTATACAAACCCGTCGGGCTATTTAGGCGGATTAGAGTTTGAAAATGTATTTATTTCATACCCTACCAATTTCGGTTTTTTTAGAGTATTTGGTTGGAGTACCCTACAAGGTATAAAAGATATTATTGGAAATTTTACGATTGTAGAACCCAACAACAGTCCAGTTTTATATTCAAATGTTCCTGACACCATAAATGTGACCTATTCTTTTACCAATCAAACGGTACTGCCTGCCACGACAGTCAATATAAAGTCGATTGCTTCTACAGCCTTTGAATGTTCCTCTCGACCTGCGGTCTATTCTTTTGATAGAGCGTCCTCAAATATTGGATATCCGATTGGTTTAAGTTATTCTAACATCGGGACAGTAGTGTTTGGTGATGATGTTCACTTGATGACAGGCGGTTTTGTTACTCCTGCGAATACTACTTCAAGAGCAGACAGCAGCCTCGCAAGGCAAGACTTAATCGTAGAGCCCGTTGAAAATTTTACTTTAACCATCTTGCCAAGCACTCATTATGCCATTGGCGCAACCAGTTCCCTCGATTTGATGGTTGAAGATTGCAATGCGTTAGGACTCAATAACCAAATGGATAGTGATTTAGCTACGATTTACCCAAATCCGTCGTCTGGTATGTTTATTTTTTCACAAAAAAATACGTCCAATACCAAAATAGAAATCTATAACAACATAGGTGAACTTATCTATCAGACAAGCATCTCCACTCAACAATCAATCATTGATTTGAGCGGATACGCAAAAGGACTTTACTTTGTGCGAGCAACAGACACAGACAAAAATGTAACGAACCTAAAAATAGTCATACAATAGAAAGCCGCAAAATAGAGCATTTGTGCTTTAAAATTTCCCTTTCTTCGCCGATACTAATGCGTTATGTACGATTAAAAAAAACTGAAATATGTCTTGGAAATGCCCAAAATGCGAAAGAACTCTGAAAAATGCCAATCAATGGCATTGTTGTATCAATCAAGATATTGATAATCTTTTTGAGAACAAAAACGAAGAATTAATTTATGCTTTTGACAAAATCTTGTCTTATGTTGTCGATTTGGGTGAAATAGAAGTCAGTGCCACCAAAAATTGTGTCGTATTTTTCAAAACGCAATCCTTCTTAATAGTAAAGCCGATGAAAAATGTTTTGAATATTAAACTCTATCTGAAAGAAACTTGGGAACATTATCCCGTTTTCAAAACAGCACTTTATGGCAAACAGTACGAACATCATATAAGAATTTCAACAGGGGAAGAAGTCAATGAAATAGTCTATTCGCTGATTAAAAAATCTTACCATCTGTTCAACACAAATAAGGAATGAAGAAAAAACAACCCAAACTCTCCTCAACCCAAATGCCTCACAGCCCGTATTTGTCTATCAAATAAATTAGGCTCGTGATGGCTGCCGCGCCGAGTTCGAGTTCCCTTTTATTGACTGCGTCAATCGTATCAATTTGCGTGTGGTGGTGGTCAAAATACCTTTGCGAATCTGGTCGCAGACCAATCAAAAGCGTGTTACGCGGGCGAAGAGGTCCGATGTCGGCTCCCGAGCCACCTTTTTTGATAGTCAGGTTATAAGTATTGGCAAAATCGGCAGAAATTTCTTGCAGTTTTTTGAATTTTTCTACAAAAATAGCGTCCGCACCTTCGCAGTCAAATCCGCGCGGCGTAAAGCCGCCAGCGTCAGTTTCGATAGCTGCAATGTGTTTTTCGGGACTCGTTTCGGCATATTTTCCATAAGCTTCGCCGCCTTTTAGACCATTTTCTTCATTCATAAATAGCACGCAGCGAATCGTCCGTTTGGGTTTGTAGCCCATGTGTTTCATCGTTTGGAGTACTTGCATCGAGTGTACCACGCCCGCGCCGTCGTCGTGCGCGCCTTGCCCAACGTCCCAAGAATCCAAGTGACCGCCGACCACGATAACCTCTTCGGGACGCTCCGAGCCGCGCAATTCACCGATAACATTGAACGAAGGTTGGTCGGCATAGATGCGGCAGTTGGCACGAATAAAAACCCTCGTCACAGGCTCGTCGTGCAGCACAACCGTCAGTAAATCAGCCGCTTGCGTACTGATAGCAAGTGCGGGGATAGGCTTCACGCCTTCCGCGTAGTGCGTGCCGCCGGTGTGCGGAATATCGTCCGTCCGAGTGGTCATGGAGCGTACCAAAGACGCAACCGCGCCGTACTTGGAGGCGACGGACGCGCCTTGTCCGCGCTGGTCCACTGCGCCACTGTAAGCAGCAAAAGTGCTGATGAGTTTTGCGTCCATCGGGCGATTGAAAAAAGCGATTTTACCTTTCAGTTTGCCTGCTTTCCCCATTTTTTCGGCATCGTCGAGGCTTTTCAGTTCTACTATTTCCGCCGAAAGTCCGGCTTCTTCCGTCCCTACCGAGCCGCCCAAAGCGAGTGCGTTTAGGTCGAAGTCGCCCCGTCGAGAGCCTACGATTCGGACTTGTTCCTTTTCGCCACGCACCCAATGTGGGACGGTGCAAGGCTGCAGCCACACCCTATCCAAGCCCAAAGTGTCGAGCATTTGGCGGGTGTATTCTACGGCGGCGGCGGCTTGCGGCGAGCCACTCAGTCGTGCGCCGATTTTGGTCGCCAAAAACGTAAGCCAGTCGTAGGCGGAGGCTTCCGTGAGTGTTTTGTCGTAGGCGGCACGAATGAATTTTGCATCTGCGTCGCTTTTGGAGGCTTCTTTTTGTGCCAAAATATTAGGTGCTGCGATTAGCAATAAGGCAGCGAAGAGGAATAATTTTTTCATTGGTCGTAGTATTTTTTTTCTGTCACTTTTTTAGATAAATTAGCAGATTTTGCACCTTTTTCTTGTGCCTTTTTCCAAAAATTGACGGCATTTTCGGCATCGTTGAGTTTGGCGTAGGCATCGCCGAGATTTTCTAAAATTTCGGGCATATTTTCGCCGCCTATCGGAAGACTTTTAGTCAAAAAATCTTTTGTTTTGTCATATTTTTGCTGCATAAATGACGACTTGCCGAGCAGAAACAGGACATCTGTTTTTTGTTTTGGATTCCGTCCGACCATCGGTAAAAGTTGCGAAAGCGACTCGTCCGCGTCCGAATATTTTTTGAGTTCAAAGTTTGCTTTTCCGTTGAGAAAATACGGCATTGTTTGGTTCGGAAAAAGCTCTATTAGCTGAGCTGAATTGGTCGCTAAATTTTGATAATCCTTTGACTCTGAATATATTAGCAAGATTTGTTCCCAGATAGAATAAATATTTCTGTTTATAGCAACAGCTTTTTGGTACTTGCCGAGTGCTTCGGATTTTTGCCCATTGTAGTACAGTAAATCTCCATAAACTGCGTACGTTTTCGGATCGTCGGAATGGACTTTTTCTAAAATTTTTACCAAATCCAACGCCGCAGACGCTGTCACATTATCGGGTTTTTCGATTAGTTTTTGAGCGGTAGGGATAAGTTCTTTTATTTTTAAGTCAATGTTGATTTCTTTTTTTTCAAAAAGTGGTTTTAGCGACTGCAAATAAGCTACATCATTCCCTGCTGCCGCACGGTTGCCGCGCGCCAATTCCATTGTGGCATAAGAATCATTAGGGGCGATTTTTAGGATTTTTTCGCAGGTCGCGCGAGCGGCGGCAGTCTGGTTTTGTTGCTTATAAAAATCCGCCAACACCACCAAATACGACACTTCATTCGGAAAAGCCGCTGTTAATTTTTCGAGTTCTTGGGTCGCTTTTTTGGGATTGTTGAGTGCCAAGTAAAGCGCGTGTTTGCGGCGAGTAATGTCTTCCTGCACGCCACGTTTTTTTTCCAATTTATCATAAATTTTGATGGCTTGCTCTGCATCGCCCAATTTTTCGAGGCAATTCGCCCAGCCGTAGTAAAACTCTTCGTTGCCCGGCTCGTCGGCTGCCAGTGATTCATAGACTTTTGCTGCGTCCTTTTGGCGGTTGTTTTTTTGGTACAGGTCGGCCAAAAGCATTTTGTACCACATATTTTTTTTGTCCAACAAAACGGCGGTTTGTGCGGCTTTGATGGCTTCGTCGTCTTTGTTCTGAATCTCCATCATGCGAGAAAGCTCGTAGGCGGCGGCATCGTTTTTGTCGTCTTTTTGTAGCAAGGCGGCAAATAATTTTCCGGCTTGCTCGTACTTACCTAACAGCTTTTGTGACGTGGCTTCCAAAAATAATTTTTGGTTATTTACATCTTCTTCGTTGGTGCGATATACTTTTACCTGCGCCAAGAGTTCGTTTTTATCCAGAAAACCGATACAAAGTACCGATATTAAAATTATTTTTTGGGCTAATTTTTTTACTAAAAATCGCATTGTGTGACTCGTTAATTAGTTGGGTAAAGATAAAAATGACACCAATATTTGAAGTTCTTATCTCAAATATTGGTGTCCGTCCGATTTTCTTTTTTTACTTTCTGTTGGAATCTTGCTTCGCAAAAGCACGCTTCAACAAATCTGTCGTCCGTTGCGACGGATTGCGGCGGATATTTACTTCTTCTTTTCCGACCATCGAAAACAATCCTTTCAGAGCTTCGTTGGTCACATATCCGTCCAAACTTGGGTTGGCTTTTTCCACAAAAGGAATTTTATTATACGCACTCACGGCATCTTTCCAATATTTTATAGCGTCGTATTTATTCAAAGAATTGACGATAATCGGGTTGAATGCTTGATAGAGTTGAGTGCTTGTTTTTCCTTGCAGGTACTGGGTTGCGGCGTTGTCCGAACCCATCAAAATATTCAAGCCGTCGGTAATCGTCATATTTCTGATGGCATCTACGAAGATAGGCTTGGCGGCGACGGCTGCGTCTTCCGCGCCACTGTTGAGTTTTTGCAACAATACGTTTTCTACGTCCGTGAAGCCGGGGATAAAGCGCAACTTTTCGGTTACTTTTCTTGCCTCCGCTGGAAGTAAAATCTTGTAGGCGCTGTTCAAATATCCGCCTTTTTGGGACAGTTGGTCGCTGCCTTTTCCGATGCCCAAATTGAGAGCTTGTTTGAGTGCAGAGGCGATTTCGGGGGACGTAAGCTCGCCCAATGCGTACATTGCTGCGGCTTGTTTGAGTTCGGCGCAAGCTACAAACTGGAGCAAACACACCGCAAAAATGATTCTTTTAAACATGGTTTTTTTATTTTTGAATGAATTAATAGGCAAAAATAGAGTTTTGCTACCATATAAAACGCAAAAAATTGATTTTGGGTACTTAATGAAAAGTTAATGACTGAAAAGTTAGTCAAATGTAAGCTCCAAAGATATAATTTTTGGGAGCGAAATATTTTTATAAAATTCTTTTTGATTCAATAAAAAATCATAACTAATTGATAATCAAAGAATTATGTAACTAAAAACTAATAGCCAATCACTAAAAACTACTTATTTCCAATCCCACGCCACGACGTGCCAGTCGTCGGTTGCGTCCGTGAATGTGTGTATCGTCTGAAAGCCTACGCGAGCGTGGGCGCGCAAGGAGCGAGCGTTGCGAGCAGAAATTTCGGTAACGCAAAGGTCAAAATATTCGCCGCAAACGGTCTTGTGCTTGGCATAAAGTTGGTCGAACAGACCGATGCCGCGATAGCCTTCGGCGATGCAAATTTGCCCCATCACATAATAGTTGTAGTCGGGAATTTTTTTGTCCCGAAATGTCAAATTTTTGAAACTATCGAACATAGGCTGCAAGACGGGAACGAGCGCGGCGAAGGCTTCGGGCATAGTCAGGGCGTAAGCAACCAAATAATTTTCGTCTTTGGCGATGATTTGTGGAGCGACAGAAGCCATTTTTGCCAGCACATTTTGCTCATGTCGGACGGTCACAAACCCATTCGACAGTGCTTCGGCAACCGACAAATTTGTTTTAAGATTTTGCTGCTGCAAGCGCAAGATTTGCTCAATATCTTCGGGCGAGTTGGCGATGTCAAGTTTTAGATTCATAGTAAAAAAAGTTTTTTTTCAAAATTCGGAACTTTCTTCGATAAAAATAACCGCCATTTCCGACAGGTTCTCGCAGCAAAAATCTATCGCAGAGTAGTCGGCAAGCGTCTTAAAATCCTGGTTGCTGTTGATAAAAACGGTCGTCATGCCGAGCGTCTTACCGAACACCATGTCCGAAATGGTGTCGCCCGCCATGACAGATTTTTGAAAATCTATTTCAGGGAAATTTTTTTGCGCCTGCAAAGCCATTCCAGACTTCGGTTTGCGGCAGTCGCAGCCATCGGAGGCGAGGTGCGGACAAAAATAAACCGCATCTAACAAGCCGCCGCTCCTACGAATCTGGGCGTGCATAGCGAGATGAATATCGAACACTTGCGCCGTAGTCATCAGATTTTTTCCCACGCCTTGCTGGTTGGTCACGACTACCACGCGCCCAAAAGCACGCCGAAAGTGAGCCATTGCCTGCAAAACGCCGTCCTGAAAAATAAAATCATCTACTTTTCGGACATAATCTCCCGTCGGACGCTGATTGATAACGCCATCTCGGTCGAGAAAAAGCGTCCATGATTTGTTAATAAAATGTTTTTCTTTCAAAATATAGTTGAAAAATTATCCGACAAAGATTAAACTTTTGTTAAAATATTACAAATTTAATTTCATATTTTAACATATTATCTTTTTCTTTGAGCGAAGTTGGAAAGCGTTTTTGGCGTGTTTGAAAATATTTTTGAAATAAAATACTGATTTTTTCTTCCTTCTTTGCGCCACTTCCTTCGACCGAACTTGTTAAATTGACATTTCATTCACAGCTTGCACAGTCCAGTTGTGGATTGTAATTTCGTGCTATCGCAATGTAAAAATTTCTTCAAACCTAAAGGAATGCATCTAAAATAAATTGCTCATTTTTTCAATAAATTGACGTATCTTATTTTTCTTCATTCCTAAAATGAAAACAACATGAAAAAGTTTATCTTTTCTTTTCAATCCATTCTTTTTTTATTGAGCTTTTGTTGGCTCAACAATTCGGCTTTGCACGCCCAAAGTGCAAGCAGTCCGCCTAACTCCTCCGCTCGAAAAGCGGGTTGGTGGACTTTTGGCATCAACGGCGGCTTTGCATATCAAACTTCTGATATTTCGCCCAATATTTTGGACGGCTATGGGGGCGGACTGACGTTGGCAAAAAACTTCTACTATCAGCCGGGAGCTGCGTTGAGTTTTGACCTGCGAGGTCGCCTTTTGCTGGATTGTTCCTTCGGCTCCGACTCCAAATCCAACGCAGGAATCGTCTATAACAACGCACTCAACAGCAGCGGATTGGGCTACTCCCCGACCGACAAAATCTATCAAAACTACCGAACCGTGATGGGCGAACTCGGAATCGAAGGCGTTTTTACGTTCAACCGTTTGAGAGAGCAGAAAGGAATCGTATTTTCGCTCTTCGGCGGCGTTGGTCTGAACTGGTACGGAACGAAAATTGACCAAAAAAATTCACTCGGAACGTATCAAAATCTCTACAACGGCATCAACTCGACCGCTTCGACGACCGAAATCTGCCAGCAACTGACAAGCGGGCGCGATGGCGTTTATGAATCCAACGCGGACGGTTACAGCAGCAACGGAAAGCTCGGACTTATGCCTTCCATAGGCTTCGAACTCGGCTATATGCTCGCGCCGCATTTTATGGTTGGCATCGGACACAAGATTACATTTCCACTCAACAACGTTTTGGACGGGCAGCAATGGCAGAATAACAGTACCGCGTCTGTCGGCAACGACCTCGCGCACTACACTTATTTGCAATTCGCATGGGAATTTTACTGCGAAGAAAGCCGCCCGCAGCCGCCGATTATCAACATGATAAATCCGCGCAACAGTCCGCAATACACCGACCGACCAGTGGAGGCGATTCAGGCAGAAATCCGCAATACCAACAGCAGTGCCGACGTGACTTATACTATAAATAACGCTCCGCAACGCTTCAATTTTTATTCAAAAAATTTCAACGCCGATGCCAACCTCCGCGAAGGTGCCAATCAGCTACTCATCACTGCCAGCAACCCTTACGGCAAAGCCGAGCGGGCAATTACTATTTATTTTCAGCCTCGAGCGAATGTGCCACAACCGCCTCCGCCGCCAATCGTAATAGTGCCTGCTCCTGCGCCACCGCCGCCTGCGCCGCCCACTCCGAGCGATGTGCGCCCCGACGTGCGATTTTTGAACCCCGAGCGCAGCCCGATGACCGTGCGAAAAGATGAAATTACAATTCGTGCCGTAGTGCGTGGCGCGCGCAGTGCCGAAAATATTCGCTACTACATGAATGGCGAAGAAGATAGAAGTTTTAGCTTCAACAACCAAAACGGTATCCTTTCTTTGCGGACTCGTCTTCGGGAAGGCAACAATACTTTTAGAGTCGAAGTGCGCAACAATGCTGGCATAGATGAGGCTACGGCAAGCGTTATTTATCAAAATTCGCAGCCGCAACTACCTTCCGTACCTACGCCTACACCACCGCCACCGCCGCAGTTGCCGTCCGTGCCGACGGTCAATATTACGATGCCGTCCAACAGTCCATACACTTCGCCGACGGAAGTAACGACTATCCGCGCAAGCATCAAAAACATCACTGGCAGAGAGGACATTTACTATTATGTGAACGGTCGGACGAGCAATAAATTCAACTATGAGCCACGCTCGGGGCAGTTTTCCTCCGAAATTCCGTTGAATACGGGACGGAACGAATTTAGAATATCCGCGTCCAACCGAGCAGGACAAGGCGGCGACCAAGTGACGGTAATTTACCAACCGAAACAGGCAGACCCGCCGCCCCCACCGCCCGCTTCGCCAAAGCCGCAGGTGAGAATCGAGCAACCGACCAATGCGAGTGTTTTTTCGGAGGCTACGGCGACTGTTCGCGCTACGGTGCAGAATATCAGTGTCAAAAATGATATTATTTTCACTGTAAATGGCGTACGCAACAATGATTTTGAATACAACAACTTCAGCCGCACTATGACGGCAAATATTGCGCTGGTAGCAGGGAATAACAAAATCAATATCAAGGCGCAAAATATCAGCGGCAGCGACGAAAAGACGGTAGATGTTGCGTTTTTGAAAGCTATTGTGAAAGAAGAAAAACCACAAGTGACCATCACGGCTCCGAAAGACGGCAGTACGTTAGCGACTACGACGACCAATATTGCAGCGACTTTGCAGCGCGTGATAGGCAAAGAAAACGTAAAAATTTTGGTCAATGGTCGTGAGATTAGTAACTTTACGTTGGATAAGTTGAGCCGCAATGTCCGCGCAGACAACGTGCAGCTCAACATCGGCAACAACGAAATACGCATACAAGTAAGCAACAAAACTGGTACTGCGGAAGCCGTTTCTAACGTCAGATGCAGCGTGCCGCCACCTTCTGCTCCCAAGCCGACCGTGACGATTACCTCTGTTTCGCAGCCGACGGTGGACCCGTTCAAACCAGATGAAGGCAAAAGTACGATTTTGGCACTCCTAAAAGGAATCTCGAGCCGCGACCAAGTGACCTTCACCGTGAACGGAAAAGTAATTACCGCCTTTGACCTCAATTTGAGAATAAGCGGAAATTTTCAAGCCACTTTCGACCTCATCAAAGGCGATAACATCATCGTCCTGAAAGTCGTCACTCCCGTAGGCAGCGACGAAAAGACCTCGACGGTAAAATTTTAGACTCGGCTCGGACTACCCAACCGAATCAATAAAACCCCAAAGCAGTGTATCCTCCAACTTATCGAAAGTTGGGGGATACACAACTTTTAACTAAAAATTTCGTTCTAACGATTGGGGCTGCGGGAACGCCGAAGCAGCAACCAACGCAACTCTATGAACTTCAACTTATCCGATTATCTGCCTCTGCCCGTCACGGACCCTGTGTTGGTTTTCTCCATCATTTTGTTCGTCATTTTACTTGCGCCCGTGCTGCTCAATCGCTTCCGAATACCGAGCATCGTGGGACTTATCTTGGCAGGAGTGGTACTCGGACCGCACGGACTGCACATCCTCGACCGCGACAACGCAATTATTCTGTTCGGGACGGTGGGAGTGCTTTACATTATGTTTTTGGCGGGCTTGGAGATTGATTTAGTAGATTTCAAAAAAAACAGAAATAAAAGTATCATTTTTGGGCTTTCTACCTTTCTTATTCCTATCACCATCGGCACTTATGTTTGCCAAAATATTCTAAAATTCGAGCTGCTGCCGTCCATTTTGGTAGCCAGTACTTTTTCCTCCAATACGCTCATCGCCTATCCCATCGCCAGCCGCTTGGGTATCAATAAAAGTAGGGCGGTCAATATCACGGTCGGCGGTACGATGATTACGGACATTCTTGCGCTCTTGGTGTTGGCGGTTATTTCGTCTTCGGTGCGCGGCAATTTAGACCCTGAATTTTTTGCAAGATTGGCACTTTCCTTCGGAATTTTTTCCTTTGTCGTGCTGTGGGGATTTCCAAAAATCGCTCGCTGGTTCTTCAAAAATTTCCAAACCGAAGGTACTTCTCAATACATTTTCGTGATGGCGATGGTATTTATGGCGGGCTTTTTAGCAAAAATGGCAGGCGTAGAACCCATCATCGGCTCGTTTTTGGCAGGATTGGC
>JAYWGG010000326.1:0-3837 GCA_043778415.1 Saprospiraceae bacterium | reverse complement strand
GAGTCTGGCGTTCGTCAGTAGTCAAATATAATCTGTGAATGGTCATAGCTTTTTTATTACCTATAACCAACAAGACTTATTAAAGTTTTTAAAACACTATACAAGTCCCCAATTACTTAAAAGCAAAAAAATGGCTCAAAGAAAACGGTCATTTGTTGGAGGTAGACTTTTAACTAACTCATGTTACGCAAAATATTTTTCGCTAAAATTTCAGGCAGCATTTTATTAGCTATTACTGTCTTTCCAGACGTGCCTTGAATCTCTACAGAGTACTTGATTTTTTTGCTTACTTTCTTCTCCCTCCCCTCTGGGAAAGGTCGGGTTGGGGATAAAAAAAAGTGACAAAGGACAAGAAAATTACCACAAAATCAAGCCCAAATGAGCCAATTAAAAATCCTTGCGTAACATTCCTAATACAAACACTCAAAAGTCAATTCAAAACAATCTTAATATTTAAACTTATGAATTTAAAAATGTCCTCACTTAGCAATGTCTTCGACTGCTGGTTCAAACACGGGGTGTGCATTGCAGCTTTAATGTTTTTTGGTCACATCGCCCACGCGCAAGCTCCAAGTGGCTACACCTATTGCGCTGACGAAAATGGCTCTTTTACCTTGCCCGTCAAAAGTCATGTAGCGTATGGCGCAAACGGCAAGTATAGATACTTATTCAATCAAACTGGAACAATCATCTTCAACGCTCAAACCTTTGGTAGCGACCCGATTTTTGGGGTCTATAAGGCAGGCTATTACAAGATTGCGGACGGATTAGAATCGGCTTCCACATTAGTGTCGGTTATGGAGCGACTGATAGGGCATTTGAATGGCGCACCTATCCTGACAGCAAACCAAATCCTGTTGATTACCGATACTATTCAGCGAAATATTTTCTTGTTAGGCGATAGCAGCAATGTCGTACAGACCGCCTTTGAGCTGGCAAATAAATACGAAACTTTCAGAGGACCGATGTTCCTCAATCAGGAAACGTATGACGGATTCTCGAATACTTTTGGCACAGCAGACGGACTCGAATTGGCAAAAGCTGTCTTTTTAGTTCAACAAGGTATTTTAGACTACATTTATACGCCCGAAAATACGGAAAAATACCGTAGCTTAATGTCTGGAAATAAATTTCTTACCTCCAGCTTTTTTCCGGGTGTTTGCGCTCCGCCTATTGACTCGCAAGCAACTTACACAGCTAAAATCAACGCAAGTATGCCAACAGAATACGGACTGCGGACAGCTTGGTCGTCTACGCCAGCTCGCCGACCAACGGGATATTATCTTGCTCCAGGCAGTATCGGAACAGTCCGTGTGTCCGCCAATTTGGTCAATAAAGGTTTCCAAATCCTCGTAGGCGCACACTCATTCGACCGTACCGGAAGCGACCCAGTGCGGCGGTTTTTTCGGGTGACCAACACTTATCCGATTTCGGACACGGTTACCCAAATCGCCAATCCTTTTGGCGGCGGTATTTACATCATTACGCCTTATGAAGCAGCCGAAGGAATAGCAGAAATACGACTGAACAACGTAGTGCCGGCGCCGTTCTTTTCGTTTAAAAGTTTCGATAAAACTACGCTTCAACAATGGAAAGAAGTACAGCGCACGAATCGCGCGCCGTGGGCTGACTTTGAATCAGATAAATACATGATGCAAGTGCCTACTAATTGGATTTTTAATTACGACGATCCCGTTACTTTGATGCAGGATTGGGACAATCGAATGGACGTAGTATCAAAAATGCTCGGCTATCCGCCTGTGCGAAGCAACACGATGCTGTATCTACAAGTAGATACAGACATTATGTTTGGTGCTTTTGGCATCGGAAATCCACAAATTAATAATACTTACAGCCCTTACGACACCGAGAATGGTAACAAAGACCATTGGTTTTTAAGATCGGGTAGTGGTTTTTGGGAAATAGAATTTCACGAAATGGGTCATGCCCAATTATTCAGCAAATTCCCAGGAGAAGAGGAAGCCTTGGTAAATTTTCCAGCCGTTGCCATATACAATCGATTGTATAAAATTGGAATTGATAGCTCTTTTGGCAAATCATTCGACGACCAGCCCCAAGTAAACCGCGATCAGGCAGCACTCAACTGGATGGTCACACCCAATTTTAGAGCGGGCAATCCCCAAGATATATCCAACACTACCAAAGATGAAGTGAGATACCAATTTCGTGGTTATGGAAAATATGTCGAGATGGCGGCGTTGTTTGGCTGGGGAGTAATTGACTCTTTTTACAAAAAGGAAAACCTTGACTACATTAACAATGTGCCTGCCGATAGTCTTGATGAAGTGGACAGTAGAATTTTCAGGTTTTCTCAAACCTGTGGCGTTGATGTCCGACCACTTATTCACTTTTGGGGCGTTCACCCAGTGGATAACGATATACTTCAAGCCAGATTAAATGACGAAAATCTAAAGCCATCTAAACTGATTTGTGACCGACTGAAGCATTATCAATCAATCATACCCCAAAACAATGCTGAATTTGTGGCACACGGAACGACTTTTTTAGGCTACGGCACTCCTTGGAGCGGAGATCCTGACTATGGCGCAGGTTGGTACAACCTTTGGTTGCCACTGTACAACGAAACGCACGGAATGGACGCAACCACCGCTATGCAAAATATTATTGACCTCTATTTTCCCAATGGCTGTCTGGCAAACGCCCAGATACCAATAATAAGTGTCAATAATCCAGTTATTTGTGTCGGAGATTCGGCGACATTAACAGCAACCGGAGCGACTTATTATGAGTGGAGTACTGGCTCGACAGAGCGGGGAATTACGGTAAGTCCTACGGCGACCACCAGCTACACAGTGGTCGGTAAGACAGCAGGCTATGAGTCTGCGCCGGTGATGGCATCGGTGACAGTGAACTCGCCGCCTGTGGTAGATATAGGGCGCGATACACTTTTAGCGGTCGGACAATCAATCGTGCTGAACGCAGGCAACAATCAACAAACATATTTATGGTCGAATGGTGCCACTACGCCGACTATTTTGGTCAATAGTGCAGGCACTTATTCTGTCATCGTGACCAATGCGCCGAGATGTATAGGCTATGATACGATTGTAGTTTCGCTGATTAGTAGCAGCATTGACCTCACAGCTTTGGGCAGCCTATCTTTCCTTCCCAACCCAGTCACGGATATTTTTCAGGTCAATAGCAAACTTGCTATTTTAGACATGATATTGACGGACGCGCAAGGCAAAGTGAAAGTGAATGTGGCATTGATCGCCGAAGACGAATACGCGCCCGTCTTAAATATTGCTCATTTGCCTGCTGGAATGTATTACTTGCGAGTGATAGGAAGACATTTTGAAAAGACGCTAAAAATAGTCAAGTTGTAAGTACTACAATGGCTAAAAATATAATGTGCCTAAAGCCCCGTGTTTTCGGCGCGTTAAGAACGCTTTTTTTTAAAAATATTTGCGCAGCACAAAAAAATAGTTTATTTTTGTAGACTGGCGGAAGGAAAAGAGAGTTGCGCTCCATAGGAACGCGTCCAAAATAAGTTACTGTATTCTGACTTACATACGGGTTGTTTTTGCTATCAATCCTATCTCGGCGATGCTATCCATAAAAAACAAATTGATACAAACTTGATGCGTTTTGTCGTATAGGCGATTAAAAACCGTGCGCACGATGCTTAGTTTTTCTTCGTCGCTCATCGTTGCCGTGAGTGCAGGCAGTTCGCCTAAATACTGCAATATTTCGCGCCCATGTTGTTTGAGCAAATCTTCAAAATACAATTCATATACCATTCCGTCGAGGACGCGCTCAAAATAAGGCGACATGATGCGGTCATGCACCGCCTCA
>JAYWGG010000325.1:0-3840 GCA_043778415.1 Saprospiraceae bacterium | reverse complement strand
AAAAATCACAATTACTAAAGAAGATTGTAGTAGTTACATAATCAATCGAACTTTTGACGGGTACATCAGAGAAAAGTCTGTGATTTGGGACAATCTCGACAAAAAATTTCCAGAAATACGGTTTGAAGAAAGCGAACCCGAACTCGACCATGCTGGAGATATTGACTATCTGGGTTTTGTAAACGGTAACAAAGCTTTTGGGATTCAAATAAAACCAGTGACAGCGCAGTCAAATTTTGGGAATTATTCGGTTTCGGAAAGAATGAAAGCAAGTTTTGAAGATTTTGAGAGCGATTATGGCGGAAAGGTATTCATCGTATATAGTTTGGACGGTGAAATCGGTAACAAAGACATCATAGCACAAATTTCAAGCGAAATAAAAAGACTGACGAAGTTTTAAAAATAATTTTCTTATCTTTGATAAGAAATGAGGAAAAAATAAGTAGCTTATTTTAGACGCGTTCCTAAAAAATTAAAAAAAAAAATTTGTCACTAAAAAAGACGTTGAATGAAAAATAAAATTCTACTTATCGGAGCATTTTTGTCGCTCGCTTGCAGTGCAACCATACAGGCGCAAAAGTCCGAAAACCCTTACATATTACAGACTTTCAAGGATACCAGAGCCGTCAATACACAGTCGGTAGAAACATTGCCTGCGTGGAAACTTGATGTGCGCATTGCACATCGCTTCGGCGATATGTTCGGCGACGCAGGCGGCTGGAAATCATTTTACGGACTCGAATCTGCGTCCGACGTCGTCATTGGTGCCGAGTTCGGTTGGACCGATAATTTTATGTTTGGCTTGTTTCGGAGCAAAGGTTCGGCTGCCAACGGACTGCGTCAAAATCTCAATACGACAGTCAAATACCGGATTCTGCGACAAAAAAAGGACGATAGTGTGCCAATTTCGATGTCTATTTCGGGCGTTGGTACCGCCTCCACACAGGCGAAAAGTACAGACCCGTCCGCCATTTCTTCCTTTCCGAAGTTTTCTCACCGCTTCGCATACACAGCCCAGCTGATAGTAGCACGCAAATTCTCGGACAGATTTTCATTCCAAATAAATCCGAGCTTCACGCATCGGAATTTGGTACTGAACGAAGACGAAAACGATATTATTAGCATCGGCGCGGCGGCTCGATACCAAGTGACCAAAGTGATGGGGATTTTGTTAGATGCCAATTATCCGTTTTCGAGCTTCCGGTCGGACAGCGGGAACGGCTATTATCCCGCAGTCGGCATCGGTTTTGAGTGGGACACAGGCGGACACGTCTTTCAGCTCGACTTCACAAATGCCACAGGCATCGTAGAAACCGATTATATCCCCTATACTCAAAGTAATTGGGCAAAAGGACAGTTCCGAATGGGCTTTACTATCCGAAGGTTGTTCAATCTTTAAAAGTCACAAAAATCTATTTTTATGAAAAAATTAATTTGGATATTACCGACACTCGTGGTCGCTTTTTTCAGTTTAAGCTCCTTGAGGTTGGCAGAAAATATGGTGAAGCCACGCCCTGAATATAAGATTTCGCCTACGCAGTCGGTGTCGCAAGTGTTGGAAAAATTAGGCGATGCGTCGTTGGCAAAACCCAATTTTAGCATGAAAGGCGTGTCGGCAGAGCGCGGAGCAGATTTGTTTTTGCGGGGCATCACAGTCAGCCCAAACGGCGGAAAAACGTCCCGACAGAGCAAACATTTTGTCTGTACGTCTTGCCACAATATCGTCCGCGAAGACCCAGATTTGAGCGTTAGCGACCCGCAGGCGAAGTTGCTGTATGCTCAAAAAAATAACTTACCGTTCCTGCAAGGTACAGCAATGTACGGGGCTGTGAACCGGACGAGTTTTTACAACCAAGATTATTTTAAAAAATACGGCGAATTGGTGTATCCTGCACAGCACAATATTCGGGAGGCAATCCAGCTCTGCGCCGTCGAGTGTTCGCAAGGACGGCGGGTAAAAGATTGGGAGATTGAATCTATTTTGGCGTACCTATGGACGATTGATTTGAAGCTCAACGACCTGAATTTGTCGGGTAAAGAAACGGCGCAAATAGAGTCTGCGCTCTCCTCTGGACAGGGCAAAGACGAAGCAATTAAGGTAATAAAATCGCACTATTTGGCGGGTTCGCCTGCTACTTTCACTTTGCCGCCCGACGATTGGAAAAAAGGCTACGGATTGACAGGTAATGCCGAAAATGGAAAATTAATTTATAATTTGAGCTGTAAACACTGTCACGAAAATAAAAAATATTCTTACTTTTTGTTAGACGACAGCCGACTTACTTTCAAGCATCTCAACAAGCATTTGCAGAATTTTTCTCGGTACAGTATTTATCAAGTCGGACGTTGGGGAACGCCGCCGATGAATGGCAAGCGAGCTTATATGCCTCAATATACTGCCGAAAAAATGAGCAATCAGCAAATGGAAGATTTGCGGGCGTACATAGAAGAAAAATCCAAAAATGGATAGCCAAAAAATGATAAAACGCATCGTCCAACTGACTTTTAGAGAAGATGCAACAGATGATTTTTGTGCTATTTTTGAAGAAAGCAAGGCAAAAATCCGCGCCAGAGCGGGCTGCCAACATCTCGAACTGTTGCGCAGCACGGCTCGACCAAACGTTTTTTTTACGTTCAGCCACTGGGACGATGAGGATTCGCTCAACGCATACCGCGATTCAGAATTATTCAAAATAACTTGGGCGAAAACAAAAATTTTATTCGCCGCCAAGCCCCATGCGTGGAGCGTAGAAGTGGCAAGTTTTGCCTAAAAATGTCACAAAATTAGAGTTTTTCTAATAAAAAATTAGTCATTTTGGTGTAGAGATGGATGCGAGCGTTGTCGCCGTAGATGCCATGATTGCGGTTCGGATAGTAATAAGTATCATACTGCTTATTGGCTTTTATGAGTGCATTGGACATCTCGACAGAGTTCTGAAAATGAACGTTATCGTCCGCAGTCCCGTGGATTAATAGATAATTTCCTTTTAGCTTGTCTGCAAAATATACAGGCGAATTGTCGTGGTAGCCAGTCGGATTTTCCTTTTCTGTCCGCATATACCGTTCTGTGTAGATAGAGTCGTACCACTTCCAGTTGGTGACGGGAGCAACTGCTATGGCAGCTTTTAGTATGTCACAACCCTTCAAAATACAGAGAGAAGACATATAGCCGCCGTAGCTCCAACCAAAAATCCCGATGCGCTTGGCATCTACAAATGGCAGCGATTGGTAGTATTTTGCAGCTTCGAGTTGGTCTACCGTTTCGTATTTTCCGAGCTGCTGATAAGTCATTTTTTGAAATTCTGCACCGCGCGCACCAGTGCCGCGATTGTCCACACACGTCACGATGTAGCCTTTTTGCGTCAGCATCTGAAACCACCAATAGTTTGCGCCTTTCCATTCGTCGTTCACTTGCTGGCTGCCGGGACCGCCGTAGAGGTACATGAAAACAGGATATTTTTTGGACGCATCAAAGTCTTTCGGCTTCATCATCCAGCCGTTGAGTTCGACTTTTTCGGTCGTTTGAAACTTAAAAAACTCTACGGGAGCCGCCGCAAATTCGCGCTGCAAATCAGCCACTTTTTTGTTGTCCTCAATCGTGCGCACCAACTTACTGTTATGGTCAAGAACTGAAAACGTCTGTGCGGAATTAATAGTGGAAAACCTATCCACAAAATAATCAAAATTACTGCTGAATTGTGGCGTATGCGTGCCTTTTGCGGACGTAAGTTGTGTTTTTTTCTTCGTCAAATAATTGACCGAAAACACTTGCTTGTCCATCGGCGACGCTTCGGCAGCCTGAAAATAGACCAGATTCCGAGCTTCATCTACGCCATAAAA
>JAYWGG010000324.1:0-3848 GCA_043778415.1 Saprospiraceae bacterium | reverse complement strand
ACCAATTTGGGCTGGAAGCCAGTTCGCAGGCTCGACTTATTTCCAGTTTGCGCAGCTTTTTCAAATTTTTACTCATCAGCGACCGCAGCAGCTCCGACCCAACCGAACTGCTCGAAAGTCCCCAACTCGCCCGATATTTGCCCGATGTATTGACTTTTGAAGAAATACAAAAAATTTTGGACGGCATTGATTTGAGCCACCCACAAGGCACTCGCAACCGCGCAATGCTCGAAACGCTCTACGCTTCGGGGCTGCGGGTAAGCGAACTGACCAATCTCAAAATATCCAACTTATACCTCGACATCGGCTTTCTGAAAGTGACCGGCAAAGGCAACAAAGAGCGAATCGTTCCTATCGGAGAAGAGGCTGCCCAATGTATCCGAATCTACATGGACAACATTCGGCGACTCCAAAAAATTGCGCCAGCCGACGAAGACACGCTTTTTCTGAACCGAAATGGAAAAAAAATATCTCGCGTCATGGTTTTTCTCATCATCAAAGAAGCCGCCGAGCATGTCGGCACTCAAAAGTCCGTCAGTCCGCATACTTTCAGGCACTCTTTCGCCACTCACCTGCTCGAAGGTGGTGCCGATTTGCGGGCTATCCAGTCCATGCTTGGACACGAATCCATCACCACTACAGAGATTTATACACATCTCAATACCGAATTTTTGAAGGAAACGATACTCACTTTCCACCCTCGCGCTATCGCACATCGTACAAAATCGGACTGACCGCCCAATATTTTTAGTATTTTTTAGAAAAACTTAGCCGTTTTTGTTGAATTTTTTAATAAAAAAACGATACTTTTGCACGCCGTTTGGAGTATCTTCGAGTTAAGGAATGTGTCTAAAACAAAATACTCATTTTTTCTGCTAAATTACAACCAATCACTGCGTTATTTTTTCGTTGCCATGCGCTGCGTTGCGCCTTAAAAATACCTTGTTATTGATTGAATTTATTTGAAAAATTAGAGTACCTTATTTTTTATTCATTCTTAAGTCCTAATTATCCTAAACAAAATTTTGTAAATATTTAAAAACGATACGCAAATTATCATGGAATCATTGGTTTATATTTTGCCCGTCTTTGGGCTAATTGCACTCGCTTATATGGCGGTACTTTCTTCATGGGTCACAAAACAAGACGCAGGAGAAGAAAAAATGGCGACTATCGCCAAATACATCGCCGAAGGAGCTTTGGCATTCTTGAAAGCAGAATACCGCGTGTTGGCTGTCTTCGTGTTGGTCGCCAGCGTTTTGCTCGGCATACTTTCTACGATGGTCGCTAACTCTCACTGGTTCATAGTAGTAGCCTTCATCATCGGAGCTATATTTTCGGCACTCGCAGGAAATATCGGAATGAGAATCGCCACCAAAGCCAACGTGCGTACCACACAAGCCGCCCGCAGCAGCCTTTCCAAAGCATTGGAAGTATCTTTCAAAGGTGGCTCTGTGATGGGACTTGGCGTAGCGGGATTGGCAGTTTTGGGCTTGAGCGGTCTATTTGCTATCTTATTTATGTGGCTCGGCGGCGGCGTTTGGCCCGGCTACGAAAAAATGTCTATGATACTCGAAGCATTGGCAGGCTTTTCGTTGGGTGCTGAATCCATCGCCTTGTTTGCTCGCGTCGGTGGAGGTATCTACACCAAAGCGGCGGACGTAGGAGCTGACTTGGTAGGAAAAGTAGAAGCTGGAATCCCCGAAGATGACCCCCGCAATCCCGCTACCATCGCTGATAACGTAGGCGACAACGTAGGCGACGTGGCAGGTATGGGCGCGGATTTGTTCGGCTCGTATGTAGCAACCGTCTTGGCGGCGATGGTGTTGGGCAACTACGTCATCAAAGATATGGGCGGCAGCATCAAAGACGATTTTGGAGGAATGGGTCCGATTTTATTGCCAATTTTGTTGGCAGGCTTGGGCATTATTTTTTCTATTATAGGAATGTTTTTTGTAAAAATAAAAGAAGAAGGTGCCAACGAAGCCACCGTACAGCGCGCGCTCAACATGGGCAACTGGTCTTCGTTGATAATGACCGCTGTTGCGTCTTTTTTCGTCATAAAATTGATGCTACCAGCCACTATGACTATGAATATTTTTGCAGAAGGTCGTTTTACGCCTATTGCGGTAGCCAATATCAATGTATTTTACGCTGTCCTCATCGGATTGATAGTAGGAGCTTTGATTTCTTATATCACAGAATATTATACGGCTTTGGGCGGAAAACCTGTCAATAATATCGTCCAACAATCCGCCACAGGCGCAGGAACGAATATTATTGCGGGCTTGGCGACTGGTATGATGTCCACTGCTTATCCCGTCATTTTGTTTGCTGGAGCTATCTGGGGAGCTTACGAGTGCGCAGGCTTCTACGGCGTAGCGATTGCTGCTTCCGCAATGATGGCTACTACGGCGATGCAATTAGCGATAGACGCTTTCGGACCGATAGCGGACAATGCGGGCGGAATAGCCGAGATGAGCGAACTACCGAAAGAAGTCCGTATGCGTACCGATATTTTGGACACCGTAGGCAACACGACGGCAGCGATTGGTAAAGGTTTTGCTATCGCTTCGGCGGCTCTTACGGCGTTGGCTCTTTTTGCGGCTTATGTGACTTTCACAGGCATCACGGGCATCAATATTTTTAATGCCAAAGTATTGGCAGCATTGTTTATTGGAGCGATGATTCCAGTTGTTTTTTCTGCTTTCGCAATGAGTGCAGTGGGACGCGCAGCGATGGATATGGTCAATGAAGTCCGTCGCCAATTTCGCGAAATACCTGGTATTATGGAAGGCACTGGCAAGCCAGAATATGCCAAATGCGTAGATATTTCGACCAAAGCGGCTATCCGCGAGATGGTAATGCCGGGCGCAATTACTATCATCACTCCGATTTTGATAGGATTTGTGATGGGTCCCGAAGCGTTGGGCGGCTACATGGCGGGCGTGACGGTTTCGGGCGTAATGTGGGCGATCTTCCAGTCCAACGCTGGCGGTGCTTGGGACAATGCCAAAAAATCATTCGAGAAAGGCGTGATGATAAACGGAAAAATGGAGTACAAAGGCTCTGACGCTCACAAGGCTGCCGTCACAGGCGACACCGTAGGCGACCCGTTCAAAGACACGTCTGGACCGTCTATGAATATTTTGATAAAATTGACTTGCCTCATCGGGCTTGCTATTGCGCCCGTGTTGGGTTCCATTTACGGTGGCGCGTCACACGGCAGCACGGAGCAGCCTAAAAAAGAAATCAAAATGGAAAAAACTTCCCCTGTCCTCGGCGAGGCAACGACCGTGCCTGCGAAGTAATTTTTCTTAGATAAAGAATATTTATTTCTTAAAAATAGAAAAAGAGTTTGTCCCAATTCAGTTTGGGACAAACTTATTTTTTTTGTTCATTCCTTAAGGAACGCGTCCAAAATAAGTTACTGCATTCTGACTTGTCTTTTGAGCCAAAACTGCGTTAGATTTTCGTTACGATGCACGGCATTGCGCCTCAAATCTGCCTTATTTTGACCCAAAATTCTGCGTCACAATATTCAGTACCTTATTTTCTCTTCATTCATAATCAATATTTTTTTAAAATTTGGAAAATAAAATTTTTCTATTACCTTTGCAGAGTGAACGCTCACTAACATTTTTAGAATGACCAAGGATATTTCAACAAGGCAGCAAGAAATCATTGAGGCATCGGGTAAAATACTGATGGATAAAGGTATTAAAGGGCTGACTACTAAGAATTTGGCTTTGGAAATGAATTTTTCAGAAAGTGCCATTTATCGGCATTTTAGTAACAAAGAAGACATTATTATTTTGCTTTTTAAGGCTCTGGCAGCAAATATTGAG
>JAYWGG010000323.1:0-12381 GCA_043778415.1 Saprospiraceae bacterium | reverse complement strand
ATTTTCGTTACGATGCACGGCATCGCGCCTCAAATCTGCCTTGTTTTGACCCAAAATTCTGCGTCACAATATTCAGTACCTTATTTTCTCTTCATTCCCAAAAAATAAACTACTCAACTTTTTTCCAATAAATTTAATCAATCCGCAGTCGATTGGTAGAATTTACTCGAACCAGATGAGTAGTTTATTTTCTCTTCATTCCTTAAAGATTGAATCGCAAAGATGCAAAAACATTTCTGCCCGGAGCGTTGATGCCACTCGAAAAAGTGCGATATTGAGTGTCAAAAATATTATCCACGCCCGCTTGTAGGGTCAATAATTTGCCTGCTTTGTACGAAACACGGAAGTTTGCCGTGAGCCATGCAGGTATTCCGCTTGGCGTGGCGTATTGTTCGTTGTCCTCGCCGTTCAAGTAATAATCTTTTAGTCTTTTCCAGCCGTTGTAGTTTACGAAAAAATCGGAACTAAAGTTTTTGACGGAATATGTTAATTGCGCCCGAGCCATAAAAGGCGAAATATGGTCTATCGGAGAATCCGTACTGTCGGTTTTTATTCTTCCGTAGGTGTAGTTTATTCCCAAAGTAAGCAGCAAGTTATTCGTCAGCTGCGATTTTAGATTGGAAGAAAATCCATAAATGTACGCCCTGCGCTTGTTTTGGTTTGCCAATACTTGACTGTTTGTACCGTTGTAAATAATTGAACTTTGTCCATTGTACTGGAATTTGTCGGTAACGATAGCGTCTATAAAATCGGTGTAGAAGATAGAGTTTTCAAAAATTGCTTTTTTGTTGAAGATTTTAGTGATGCCAAGTTCGTAGTTTATCGTTTTTTCGGGTTTCAAATCCGAATTTGGTACGATGACTGTTCCCGTAGCGGATTCAAATACCTTACTGAGGTCATCTACATTGGGTGCTCGAAAACCCGTAGAAAGCAGCAGCGACAATTTTAAATCATCGCTGGGCGAGCTGATTAGTCCCACAGAACCCGAATATACTGGATTGGATTGTTGTGCTTTCTTGAACGGAAATTTAAAAAAAGTAGTGTCGATAAAAGTAGAATTAAGCGAAATAAATCCTGCACGAAGTCCGTCGGTCAATGTGAGTTCGTCATTTATGTTCCAAGTATGTGAAACATACAAAGCGGTATTCAGCAACGTGTTATTTCCGTCTGGGTAGCGAGTGCTGAGGGCTTTGCTATCTCCGGTGGCGATGTTGTTGTCACTTGCGGTTGATTTTAGCGTATTGTACTGCGCGTCCAACCCAAAGCGAATGTTGTGGCGGCTAAATATCCTCTGAAAATCAAGATTTGTCCCGACTACGTTTACATTTTCAACACGACCCTGTCGAGAGTTGTTATTGAATCTCCTCGTATATCGGCTTTCTATCACATTCTGGTAATTGATGCCAGCATGGATTTTCTGAAATGTAGCATTCGGATTGTTGATATTCAAGTCGTAAGCGGCGAGCAGTCTTGTTTGTGGTCCGTAATACCACTCTGCAAACCTCAAACCCGTCCCTGCGGGGTCAGTAAGTCGGTCATATCGGGGGACATCGGTAGAGTTGGAATACTGCAAATTCAGCCCATGTGTGGTGTGTTCGTTTTGCTTGAAAGCGAATTTTTGTAACAAATCGTACTGCGAATAAGCACTTTGAATTTGCAGATAGCGGTTGGTATTTTTTACCAGCGAATCCTTCCCGCCAATCCTTTCTACATAAAAAGGACGCTCTCCATACGCACCCGTGTAGAACGGATTTTGGTTTCGTCCGCCCTCCAAGTCACCAAACTGCGAGTAAGTGAATGACGTGAGCGAAGCGAATTTTTTTCCGCCCAAATTGACATCAATATGTCCCGTCAATTCGTTATTGACGCTTCCGTAGCGAGAGAACGCATTTACTTTCACATTTTGGTTCTGGTCGCCCGAAGCAAAGTGCGGATTTTTGGTGTAAAGATGAATCACTCCTCCGAGCGCATCGCTGCCATAAATAGTCGATGACGGTCCGAACAGTATCTCCGCTCTTTCGAGCGAATTATTATCCACCGTAATAATATTTTGTAAATGTCCGCCTCTATAGATTAGATTATTCATTCTTACGCCGTCTATCACAAGAAGATTTCGGTTCGCCTCAAAACCCCTGATGCTCACACTTCCGCCGCCCATCTGACTTTTTTGAATAAATACGTTGCCCGAGTTGGCGATGAGGTCTGCGGTAGTTTGGGATTGTGCGCTGGCGATTCGAGCTGCATCAAGCACCTGCACCTGTTGTGCGACTGTTTTTTTTGTTTCTGGCGTTTTGTTTACCGAGATGACCACTTCGTTGAGTGTAATCGATTGTGTAGTATCTGCTGTGGTCGTCTGCGCCAAACTCCATGCTGTGGATAGAAGAAATGCGACAAAACTATATACTATTTTTTTCATTTTAGAAATATTCTTTGGTTTGATAAATTGACATACGAAACCTATAATAGTAAGAGCAGACTTGTACTTTACTAAATTGAGGCAATAAAAAATAAATGAATCAAACCAACTTCGGGGGAGGAAAAGGCGGGGCAAATTTGCGAGAGATTGCACATTCGCAGAGCGGTACAAAATTATCTTCTTCCAACGCCGGAAAAATTAATTTAGAATTTGGCGCAGAAAAAATATAAACAAGCGGTGGTAGTTTTACGAATTGATGAGAAAACGGGCTACTTTGTTCGTTTGTATTGTTCCTCAACTCTTTGATTTTCGCTAAAATGCGTTCTTCTTTTTCGTCATTCACAACCAGCAACTCAACGGTATTTCCTAAAATACTGACAGATTTTATGTCATACAACTTGCCATTGACAGAGATTTCGCGCTCGTTGATTCTACCATTCTGGAAGTCATGCAATGAAACGACAAGTTTTTCGAGTCGAGCTTCTTCGCGGTACAACTCCCAATCCATTTCTCGCTGCGCACAATACTGCTGAAACTTATACACGAGCAACATTCCGCCTGACTGAAGCAGGCAAATGAGAAGTAAAACTATGTATCCGATTTTTTTCAAGTTGGTACAAAAATAGATAAAAAATTCATTTCGAGAGTAAGAAAAGCTAACTATTTTATTTATTTCTTTTCTTTCAGCAACAGTTGAAACTCCGCATATTGGACTTTTCCGACCTCTGATTTTCTATCTAAAAATTGAATAATTATCTGCTTGAACAGAATTTTAATCTCCAAATCGGGGTGCGAAATTATTGCCGTCATGTTTTCGGCAGGCATTGCGCTCGACTGTTCTTGCGTAGGTTTCAACTGCGAATTATAGAAAGTCTGCATATCCAATTCCGCTTTTTTGCCGTCGAGTGAAAAAGATAGTTTATTGTCACACAATTTGGTAGATAATTTTTTTCCTCGAAATATAAAACTTTGTAATACACCTTCTGGAGGTACAAGTTGGCACGTCCAGTAAGGCATAATAAAATCGTAACCCGATGTTTCGATAATTTCGATGGGCGATTGGTTTAGAGTGAAGGTATAAACATATTCATTGGATACGGGAAGCGTATCATTTTCATCATAACTGGGATTTCGCCAGTAAGTATAAGGTACTCGGACTCGTTCTAACAGTTTAGTTTCTTTTTCTCGCTCGCTCAAAGTAAAGAACAAACTATCTTTTTGCGGCGAAATTTCAAACACATCATGCAGTTTTCTTAACTCATTCCTACTGGCGAAAAAGTCAAGAATAGACGTTATCTCTGCGGCAGTTTTTCGCTTCAAGTTTGGATTTATTACGCTCACAGAGTCGGATATTATGTTTATTTGGTTGTCACTAAATAGCCTTATTAGGCGATTTTTTTGGCTTGCTGCCGAAACCGAACTTGCTCCCCAAAAACCGAAGCTCGACAGCAAAGCGACGACACACAAACTGATAGGAATGACCGAAATATTATCGCGTTTGAAAAAGATGAAATAAAGTGCAATGCCGAGCAGCCAAATAGCTAAAAGCACAACAAAATAGCGGTTTTCTGTGACTCCGTACGCTCTGATACGATAGCCGACGGCTACGAAAAGCAATCCCACCAATGGGACAATAATGACATAAAACCAACGGTTGAACTGCTGAATCCAGCCGTTTTCGCTGCTGTTTTTGAATGGATAAAGGAGCAGAAATGACAACATTCCGGCTACCGAAAATCCCAACACCATGTACGATACCCAACCTACGGGCAGCGACCATGTGGCAATGATTTTGAAACCGTAAGCGTACAAAATGAATAAATAAATGATGACCAACGGCAACAGAACGTATTGCGAAAAGACTTTTAAGCCTTTTGGGTAGCTGTCTTGGGTATTAAAGTCCCCGATGTCGGCGGGTATTTTGGACAGAAAAAACCATGTGTTGAATACGCCCTGCAAGAGCCAAAAAAGACACCAAAAATTTTGCCATGCAATGTCTATTTTAAATAAAAATTTGAGTGATACCATCGCCAAAACCAAGCCGCCGTAAAGGACGTAAGAATATAGCAAAGTAGTCAAAATTATGATAAAAAAATGTTCGTTGTAGTGCCAAAATCCGTTGAGGTTCATCTTGCCCAAAAAGGGCGCAAACGACACCAATAAATGCGAAGCCAGCGCAACCATCGTAAGTTGAATCACCCAATACATCGAAAAATACCCAGAAGATGAGGGAAGTGCGAAGAAATAAACACTCAAAATAAGCACACCAATCAACTGCGCCTGCCAACTTTTGATAGCAATAATGCGCCGCTCAGCCATCAAAGCCAGCGAAAGAAGAAGCGAAATCCCAAGTCCAGCAAGAAGCCCCGCCTTGATAATCAGGAAGTTAGGCTCGGCATACACTCCGTTTATGGCTCTATCGACGGTGGTTGCGTAGATGGCGGCGGCGGTCGCCACGACAGCTGAAAGGAGGACAAAAGGAAAGCGGAGCAGCGTCGCGCTCGCCGTATCGGACAGTTGGGTCAAAAACTTCATAGGTAGTTTTTAGTGATTGGTTTTTAGTCGCACAAGTAATTATAAACCAGTTAGTTGTAATATCGTAAAGTCACAAATGACTTCGTAAAGCTACAAATTTTAATCACAAAAAAAAGTGGAAACCATTTTTCGATGGTTTCCACTTTAGCTGTCTGTGCGACTGATTTATTTCACAATCGGTGCGGCAGGGTCGGCTTTGAGCGTGATTTTTTGCTCTATCGGATTGTTGGGTGTGTCGAGCGGCTTTCCTTTTTGGTTGAGCAGCGTGAGGGTGATGGTACTTTCGCCCATCGGCAAGCCTTCCATATAGTAGGTTTGCCACTTATCAATCATAATTTCCTGTCCGTTGATGTCCGCTTTTACGCGAAAACCTTTTTTAGAAAGTTTACAATTCACCAAATAAAAATCGAGCATTACTTTTTTGGTATCTTCGCCGACATACGTTCCTTTGGGGCGGCTAAAAAATATCATCGGGTCTTTTATCGGCTCATCGCGTTTGAAATTATTATCTTTTGCCTTGACGTGCATCGCTTTGTATGCCGCTTTGGTCTTGATACTTTCGTGATAAGAGCGGGACAAAAAAGTGAGGATATAGTGTTCGCCGTCCTCGATGTCCAAGTCAAATTCGGGTTTGTACTTTGCCACATACGGCGTATTGTCCACAATCAAGTGAATATGTTGCCCTTCTTTGGAGTTGGCGCACATTTTGGAAGCCGCATCGGGTGTTTGCATACCGAGCTTGTAGGTATCGCCGCCGATTTTGTAGGCGAACTTTCCGTCTTTGAACACAACGGACTGAATTTTGGCATCTTCAAACTGGTGCGAATCGGCGAAAGGCGTGAGCGTTACCTTCTGCGACCAGAGTGTATCGGTGGTCAAAAAAGCGAGTAATACAAAAGAAAAAAGCATTTTTTTCATCGTAAATATTTTTAATTTGGAAAAAAAATTAAGAAATGAATAAAAAATGGTTAGTTTATTTCAGACGCATTTCCCACCTTCAAAGGTAATCTAATATTCAGCTATTTTACAAAAAAGTATTTTTCTATCGAAGATTAAAATTTCGATACATTTTGGCAAAGAATATTTTTATCACAACACACTGAATATTAGCGAGTTGTGAAAAATTATAACAAAATATTCTTGTTGCATAATTTGCTGACTTTCAATAAGATAAGCCGAAGCTACCGACACCTTTAAGGTGTCGGTAGCTTGTGACCAACAAGTTACATATTTATTTTAGATACATTCTTTATCCGAAAGAACCGCAACATTTATTTCGTTTGCTGCTTCGTGAGCGTTGCGTGCTTCGACAACGCGCCTCTGCGGAGCATTTTTCTTGCTTCAGGGTCGAAATAGATGATTTCAAGTGCATTCGCCAACGAATTAACGTTTGCCTCGTAATCTCGGTATTTTACCATTACTGCGCAAGAATTGTCTAAAATTTCGCGGCGTGCAGGCGTGATAAACGTGAGGACTGGCAGCCCGTGACCGAGTCCGTCTATTATAAACGAATCGTCCTCGCCCGTAGCAGCTTCGACCAGCACGGTCGCTGCGCCGTAGCCTTTCGCACTGGCATCGGCTGCCGAAACGAACTCTACGGTGTGTCCGATTTCAAAATTTTTGGCTAAAGCAGTTACTTTTTCGGTATTGGATTTGTCGGCACCAACTATCAAAAACTTAAGTCTTTGTTGGTTTTTGTTGGTTAGCCCGTGATAGAAAGAAGCAAACACATCTACTACCATTTCGAGTGATTTCTCGACTGGGTTAGATGCTTGCACCATCGATAAGAAAGGTGTCATCTGTACAATTTTTTATGTTAATATAGTTTGGCTTACACAAGATAGCAAATTTGTTTCGAGCGTTAGCCAAAAGGTAAATTATTTATCTATACCGCAAATTTATATAGTTTTTTTGATAAAACATAGTTTATTTGTGACTGTTTTTACGAAAATGTGACATAGTAAAAATATATCATATTACGATTTTTTTATATTTAAAAAGCAAAAAAAAAGTAACTTTTTGTTGCCCGAAATGGTATAAAATATCGGTTCGATTCGGGTTAGTTTGGCGGACTAAAAAACAATTTTTAAACTGTTTTTATCAGCCACCAGATTGCTCCAACATAGCTTAAAAATAGTCTAATCAAAGTGCATATTTTGAGTCTTCAAATATTCGAGTATTTCATCGCCAAGTAATTGACTATCAGGACTTTGCGAAGCGATATAGTGTGCTTTTTGGTAATATACCTCACGTTCAGAAAGTAGGTTTTGGAGATAGCTAAACAGCTCTTCGGGCGGCTTATTTTTGAGCAAAGGACGTTCTCTATCGCCCGACATTAGGCGTTGAAATATCAGCTCAACAGGAGTTTTTAGATACACTACTTGACCGTTATTTTTCATCACTTCGAGGTTGTCAAAATAGCACGGAGTTCCGCCGCCAGTAGCGATAAATGTGATATTTTTTTTAGTAATTTTTTTTAATATTTTTTGCTCCAACAGGCGAAAATAGTCCCAATTTTGTGTTTTTATGATTTCAGAAATAGATTTTTTTTCAAAACGCGCTATATCTTCGTCCAAGTCTGTCCATTTTGTATCGGTTTTTTCTGCCAATTTTTGCGCCCAATAGCTTTTTCCGCAGCCCATCATGCCGATTAAAAAAACTTTCATAGAAAAAAACTTTAAAATAATTTTAGAAATGAGAAAAAAATAAGGCACTTCAATTTTTCCAAGTCAGTAACAAAAATGGATAGTTTATTTTAGATGCTACCCAAAAATAAAAAAAGTGAGATTGCAAGAAGCAAATTCCTGCAATCTCACTTTTTTTTTTAAAAATTAAATTGTACTTTTGTCGGTTCACGACGCAGAGGCGACGTGGGATTCGTTCAGGATTTTTTTTGCCAAATCCAAAATAGACGTGTCTTTTACGTTCACGATACCACCGTCGGGACCCGGTTCGTAGTGCCAATCGTGGGTGTCGTCGTGCGCAAAGCGGCTTGCGCCAAAAAAATTACGAACCGCCTGTTCGTCCATGCTCAACTCTTGCGCGATGCGGTTGATGCTGCCTGTGGGCAGGCTGTGTTTGATGCTCCTTAGCTCTTCAAAGGTAATGTTCATAACTGAATCGGATTTTAAACGTTAATAAATGAAGAATTTTGACTTTTTGTCGGAAGGTTTTACACTTCCTGCGATAAAAATAAGAAGATATTTTGAGCTATCAAACTTTTTTCAAAAAAATTTTCAAAATTTCATATATTTATTTTCTTATAAAATAAAATATTGCGTTTTTACTGCTGTTCAAATTATTTAGAGAATTATGTTGTCCGTTTTGATTCCAAATTTTAATTACTCGGTCGAGCCACTGTTGGAGGATTTGCTGGCGCAGTGCGAGCGGCTTGGACTGCCTTTTGAAATTCTTTGTTTCGACGATGCTTCGGACGCAATATTTAGACCCCAAAAGCCAATTTCAGATGTCAATAATCGAGTAAAAATAAGTCTTTTAGAAAAAAATATTGGTCGCTCGAAGATAAGAAATTCATTGGCGGCGAGTGCGGTATTTCCCAACTTATTGTTTATGGATTGCGATATGAGTGTGGCTCAAAATCCAAACTTTATTCAAAATTATGTAGCGGCGCAGCAAGATAATCCGACTTCGGTGCTGCTTGGCGGACATATTTACGAGCAAGAGTGCACACCAAATAAAATTTTGCACTGGAAAAACGGCAGTCTGCGCGAAGTAAAAACCGCTGCCGAGCGCAGCAAAAATCCATATTCTAACTTTACGAGCAGTAATTTTATGTTGCCCAAAAATATCTTTCAGTCTATCAAGTTCGACGAAAATCTGATGCAATACGGACATGAAGACACGCTTTTTGGACTGATATTGGAGCAGCAAAAAATTTCTATCCTTCATCTCGACAATCCTTCCGTGCATCTTGGATTAGAAAATACGTCTATTTTTTTGAAAAAAACCAAATTTGCTATCGAAAATTTGGTTTTCTTGAACCAAAAATCATCTGTCGTGCAGACCAAACTGACGAAAACAGTATTTTTTCTAAAAAAATACGCGCTCACTCAACCGACTCGCTTGGCGTTGGCTTTTGTCTTACCAATTATCGAAAATCATTTGCATACATCTCCCAATCCACGACTTTTTGTGTTGGATTTGTTCAAATTGTATTATTTTTTGACCTTTTCTCGAAGATAATAAGTTTCATTCTAAACTGAAAGTTGCGAAAATTGTTATACGCTTCGATAACCGTTTCAAAAGAATTTACACCATATATATATGACGATTGCTCCGCCAAATTTTATAGTCCAAGACCCAACACTTTCGGAAGATTTGAAGAAAATCGCCCAAAAGGTTTTTGATAAAATTCGTATTACGCCCGAAGACGGTCTTTTGCTTTTTCAGAAAGCATCTTTGAGCTTTTTGGGGACATTAGCGAATTTCGTCCGCGAAGAAAAGCACGGCGACGCTACTTATTTCAATCGCAATTTTCACCTCGAGCCTACCAATCTTTGCATTTACACTTGCGCATTCTGCTCTTACTCTCGCCTGCTCAAACAGCGCAGCGAAGGTTGGGAACTCACAATGGACGAGATGATGGACGTAGTAAAAACCTATGATAATCAGCCAGTTACGGAGGTTCACATCGTAGGTGGCGTGCTGCCGCAGTACGATTTGAAGTTTTATACAGAGCTGTTTCATCGCATAAAAACGCATCGCCCCGAGCTGCACGTAAAGGCACTTACGCCCGTCGAATACCATTATATTTTCAAAAAAGCGAAGGTCAGTTATGCGGAGGGCATGAAGATGATTAAAGATTCGGGGGTGGATTCGATGCCCGGCGGAGGTGCGGAAATTTTTCATCAGGACATCAGAAAGCAGATTGCTGCCGACAAATGTACGGGCGAACAATGGCTCGAAATACACGAAATTTGGCACAATTTGGGCATGAAGTCCAACGCCACGATGCTCTATGGACATATCGAGGGCTTCGAGCATCGGATTGACCATCTCGAAAAATTGCGTCAGTTGCAGGATAAAATGGGCGGATTTCAGACTTTTATTCCCCTAAAATTTCGGAATCAAGACAATCAGATGAGCCATATCAAAGAAAGTACGACCGTCGAAGACCTCCGAAATTACGCCGTCAGTCGTATTTATTTGGATAATTTTGACCATTTGAAAGCGTATTGGCCCATGATTGGACGGCAAACTGCTCAAATTTCACTCGCTTTTGGTGTAAATGATATGGACGGAACGATTGATGATACTACAAAAATCTACTCAATGGCTGGCTCGGAGGAACAAAATCCTTCGCTTTCCACAGAGGAGTTGGTGACGATGATTCGGCGCGTCGGTCGCCGACCGATTGAGCGCGATACGCTTTATAATGTAGTAAAGGATTTTACGGATTTTACCTTTGAAAGTGACAGCCAATTTAAAGGCTATTTAGAACTTCCAGTGGTCAATCAAAATTGATGCAAACAAAAGAAATATATTTTATTCGCCACGGCGAAACGGATTACAACAGGCGCGGTATCGTGCAGGGAAGTGGGGTAGATGAGCCGATAAATGAAGTCGGAAGAGCGCAAGCGCAGGCGTTTTTTGACCACTATGAGTCCCAAGATTTTGACCTAATAATGGTGTCAAAACTGCAAAGAACGCGCCAAACAGTTGATAATTTTATAAAAAAAGGCATTCCTATGCTCGAAGATGTGCGGCTCAATGAGATGAGCTGGGGGATTCACGAGGGACAGTCGCCGTCCCCTGAAATGAAGCTGGATTTTAGGGCAATGATTGACGCTTGGCAGCAAGACGACCTGACGGCAAGGCTTCCCGAAGGCGAAAGTGCGGAAGAACTTTACAAGCGATTAAATTTATTTTTAGTTGATTTAGTGACAAGACCCGAACAGAAAATTCTGATTTGCACGCACGGGCGTACGCTGCGCTGCCTTTGCTGTGTATTCAACAAAATACATCTTCGAGAAATGGAAAAATTTGGACATTCTAATACGGGTTTGTTCAAAGTAAATTGGTCGGCTGCCTCCAATACTTTTGAGATGGATTTGCAGAATGACACTCGGCATCTAAAAAAAATGTAGAATTTTTGCGTGTGGCGGCTATTTTTCTGAATATTTTTTTCTCCAATCGTACATTTGTGGTATTTTCTTTGCGGCGTCTGTTCAAATATTTTTTCAAATTTTCACTAAATTTGTGATAAGTAAAAAAAATATTTTTCAATAAAAAATACTGTCACAAAAAAATCATTTTATTTTTATTGTGTATTTTCGTACAAGTATTAAACTATTGTTTTATATATTTGCGTTGTTAGAAAAACAAATATTTTTACAGACCTATAAAATTTACGCTCTATGCTTTCCAAAAGCCGCTTTTTTAGACAACACCGTCCCCAAATAAATTCAAAAAACAATTTTTTTATGAAAACGAATTATTCAAAATTCAATCATTTTGTATCTTTTTTTCTGTTCTTTACACTTGCTTTTGCAGCGCAGGCAAAGCCGCTTTTGGAACTTGAGTTCGGAAAAAATCTAAAAGAAGCCAAAGAAAGAGCCGCCGCCGAAGGCAAAATTATAGTCGTTGATTTTGTCGCCAGTTGGTGTATGCCTTGTCACTGGATGGACGAAAGTACCTACTCCGACCCGACAATTATTGACTTTATGCAGCGCAATACGATTCCCGTCAAGATAGATATTGATGATTTTGACGGCTACGCGCTCAAAGACCAATACAATATCAAGGTGCTGCCGACGATTGTTTTTTTGAACTCTGGAGGCAGTCAAATCCGCAAATCCGAAGCCGCCCTCACGGTTTCTGAACTTATGTCGCAGCTCAAAGAGTTGAGTACCAAAGCCAACAAAAGAAAGCTAATCGTCGAAAAAACAGACCCTCCGCGCGAAACTGCGCGCCCTAATCCAGCCCCGCAACCCAAACTCAACTCTCCCGGCGCGACCTACGAAGCGGGGGAAGGATTGTTTCGTTTTTTTGTAGAACGCCAAGCTCTCAAAGGGTTCAGCGTCCAAACGGGTGCTTTCGAGGATTACAAACAGGTGCTGAACGAAACGGCAAAATTGCAGGAAAAATTTGCGGGCAAAGCAATTTTAGTGCATAGCGCGCGAGTGAACGGCAAGGCGATTTTTAGGGTAATGGTCGGCGAATTTTCTACCAATCGGGAAGCAAGTAATTTTAGTCAAGTAATGAAAGCAAGCAATTTCAACGGAGTGGTAAAAGACCTTTCAGCACTGTAAATCAAGCCATTTATACATAAAAAAAACCACCCTGCGGGATAAGCAAGGTGGTCAGAAATCGGATATACAAATCGGTTATTGAGACTTTTCAGTCACAAAAAAAACTGGATAGAACTTGGGAGTTCATTATTTTTAGTTATTTATTACTATCATTTTGCG
>JAYWGG010000322.1:0-3870 GCA_043778415.1 Saprospiraceae bacterium | reverse complement strand
CCATGCTTGCCAGCTGGTTGAGCGTGGTTTGGGCAGCTGCATAGTCGCCACTTGCCGTCTGCATCTGTGCCAGTACTTTTTCCGCCACCACGCTCATAGCGTCGGTCAGATTGTTAGCATCTAAATAGACACGCACCAACTCATTGCGCAGCAGCTGCCGCTTGACGGGATTGAGTTCGTTCTGGATATTGCCCAACTGCACGCTCACATCGCAGGGCAGCTGCGGACAAGGCGGTGCCTCGGGGGTGCAGGAATTTTGATTGACTTGTCCAAGATTACAAGTATTCAATGTAACTCCAGCCGACCTACAAGTTGGGTTATAGGCGTAGCTTCCGTTGGAATAAACGAATGGAATGGTAGAGTAAATATGGCTTTCTGGATGCTGGCACGCTGCATCGTAGAAAGAATTACCCGCTTGTTTTTTATTTGTGCCGCATTGTCCTTGGTCGGGAAAAACACCGCTGCTTGTAGGATTGATAGCCCAAGCGTATTCTTGCTTCGTGTAGCTGTTGCAACTGATTTGGAGCATGGGGTTACTGCCCTGTGCTTGGTTGCCGACGTACAATTTATTGAAAGTATTTTTTTCGATGCTGCTTGCGTTGGCAGCCGTCCCGTCCGTGATGATGCCATACTGCGTGCTGGCGATGCTGTTTCCTTTTATCAAATAATCGGAAGTGCCGTCCAATCTGATGCCCCAAAAGTCTTGACCGGGAGTAGCGACGCTCGGTGCATTGCCAAAGATGGCGTTGTTGGTGATGTTATGAAATTGACCTGATTTTATATACACCCCTTTTTGGACATTCTGAAAGCAGTTGGCGGTTATGTCAATGCGGCGAGTAGAAAATACGCTGTTGGCACTGATGCCTTGTTGTAGGTTCTGAAAGTTGGGCGTACCAGCGCAGTTGCCGTTGGCACTCGTGCCGGTTACTCGAAAGCCAGCATCAAAACTCACGATACCATTGCCGCGCAAATCCAGCGGAAACGTACTCAACGATGACCAGCGACAGTCACTAAAATAGATACCATTGGTGCCATACATAGCGGCGTGGGTACTCACGCCCATGCGAAAGCCAGACCCGCTGTCCGTAAAAAACGGGTCCACGAGCTGCTGCGTACAGTAAAAATTGGTATTGGTAAAAAAGCTATTGTTGGGTTGTGAATAGGGTGCAAAGAAAACGCCTCGTCTGCAATTCAAAAAATTACTGCTGAAGCCATTGACAATACCGCCGCCATTGAGGTTGTAATTGGTTTCGTTGCCGTCCGAGTTGTAGTATTTTACATCTGCTACGATGGCAGTCCGAGCATTTTCGATAGTGGCATTGCTCATCGAAAGGACTCCTTGATTGGTAGCACTTTGGGGAACTCCGGGATTTCCTTGCACCTCGATTCCTTCCCACATATATTCTTTGTTGCAAGCGTTCAAGCCTTTGAGGCGGCAGGACGAGAGGTTCAATTTACCGCCACACTGCACGACTATTTTAGAAACGACTGTGTTGGGGGCGTTTTGAGCGAGTATTTCTACCTCATTGGTTTCCCAAGTACTGGCGAACTGAATCACTGCATTGTTGTTGATAGTCAGTGTTTTTCCGTTAGGGACGGTTATTTTCCCACGGATAGTTTTGCTGCTGCTCCAAGTTTCGTTGCTTGTCAGCGTGCGGTTGCCGTCTTCGTCGTAAGTAAAATTATTTTGGCAGTCATCGCCCAACTTGATAAGATAATAATCTTCATCGTGGAGGTCGTTGTTTCCGCCTACTACGATACTGCCGTCGCAGGTAGTCGCCATTGCAAAGGGACAGTTAAGTGCGCCGGCAGCTATAAAATTTTTGCGCCAGTTGACAAACATTTTATCTTTAAATGGACTGTAATTTAGTTTTACTGCCGCGTTCTGAATTTCCTGACCTGCTTGTGTTGGGTCGTATCTGCCACCCAACACAAATATATCGTTTCCATTAGTTTTCACAGGGCTAAAAAAATCAATGCCCATGAATCGGTCTGAATTGAGGGCTTGTATCATGTTTCCACTTCCGTCCATCAATACCAACCCACTGTCGTAGTCAATATATTCTTCGCGAAAAACTGCTTTGATAACATCAGTAACATTTTTATCCACCTGAATAAGGTGATGATCCAAAAAAGTGGAAACCACAAACCTATCAGAGTTACCTATCTGTTCTATATTAAAGCCGCGCTCATCGTCGTTGCTTGCGGGTGTTGAATTTGGATTTATTAAGCCGTCCAATTTTTCAGTGCTTTCATCTACATCTACGTAGTCAGAGCCAATCAAACTTTGTTTGTTCCAAACCTTATGCCAAATTTTTGCGCCAGATGTAGCATCGGCTTTCACTACAAAAATATCGCGGTCGTTCACGTTTGTGTCACCCAACGAATTTCCGGCGAACACATTTATTTTATCACCTGTAAAATAGACGAACTGCCCTGCTTTGTCCACGATGGCATTGCGCAAAAATGTTTCTTTGGTGTCAACGTTATCGTCGTTGTAGGTCTGAATGCCATTATTTGTACCAAAACTTGTGACGGGCATACCATTTGCATCTATTCTCATCAGTGCAGCCGTTGTGACGTTGCTGTTAGCAATTCCATATTTATCAGCACCAATAATAAAATTCGAGCTGTTGCTTATTTGGCGGATTGAGTAGAAGCGAATACGGCTTGTACTGTTGCTGACTCCTGCATTGATATTAATATGCGTACTATTGGCTGCCGAGCCAGGAAAATCTCCATAATATTTTGGGAATCCTGCCGCATAGTTGCCGTTGGCATCTATTTTGAGAAGGACACCTTGAAAATTGTAAGTTCCTATTTTATAAGTTCCAGCGGCATAAAACGAGCCGTTGGCTTCTATAACGTCCCAAAATTTAGCATCACTATCAGTTCCTAAATTAGGAAGCGTGGTCTTCCAGATTATTTGCTTGCGGAAGTTATCAAATTTAAAAATTGCGGGTACTTTATTTTTGGTTATATTTTCTGTATAACCCACTGCTACAGTAGAGCTGCAGTCAGAAGTATTAATCATAGACAATATCCAATCTTCTCGGTCAATAGAGGCATCGAAAGGACTCGTCCATTTCCAAGCGACTGATGCTGCGTTTTGTGCAAACGATAGCTGCTGAAACAACAAAAGGAGTGCCATGAGCAGAAATTTTTTAAATGACAGAATTTTGCTTTGGTAAACTACCCCCCCCCCAATATTATTGGGCGTAGTACGTTTGGGGTGCTTAAAAGTGGTTTTTGAAATAACTGATTGCATGATTTAAAAATTTAATAATTAAAAATAAAAATACAAAAAGCAGTTTTGGGTTAAAGCATTGTAAAGATTCGTAGGTCGAGTTTATAAACCTTAATACAAAGTTACACTTTTATTTTTACTTGTCAAGTTTTTTCACATTTATTTTTCAAAAAAAGTGAAACTTTAATATTTTATGCGGCTTCTTGTATTTTTCACACAATGAAATTTTTTTGAACAGTGGTCAGTTTATATTTCAAAGACTGGTTGATAAAAGCGAAAGTTTGAACTGCACGGGTTAAAAAATCTTAAATTTTCGCCTTGTCGCAATAAAAAAAGCTACCTTTGTAGAACTAAATAAAAGTTTAGTGTTTTGTCACAAATAATCAATTAAATTAAATTTTTTTTAAAATTAAACGCAACATTCGTTGGGCAACATTTGCCGTAAATTATTTGTTATATAAAAAACCAAAATAATGTCCAAACATATACTTTCTCTTGTGTTTTTAGTCGCTTCGCTGCAATCATTGTTTGCTCAAAACAGTACGTTGAGCGGTTACATCAGGGACGAAAAAAGCCAAGAAGTTCTGACAGGAGCTACCGTTTTTGTGACCGCCAACCAGCGC
>JAYWGG010000321.1:0-12466 GCA_043778415.1 Saprospiraceae bacterium | reverse complement strand
TTGGAATTATAAACCGTTCCGTTTCAACATATTACACTGTTCAACTTATGTATGCACCGCCTCGTTTTCAAGCAAATAGCCCTTTCTACAACGACCTCAAAAGCAGAGTAGCGTCACATTTTAACCAAAAAAATGAAAATTTTACCGGAAATATTCGCCTTTATGGCAAAGCAATGTTTTTGGTAACGACGCTTATAGTGTGTTGGGTTTCTATTATTTTCTTGTCCCCGCCGCTTCTTTGGTCGCTGTGTCTTTGGTCACTTATGGCGCTTGCGACGGCAGGAATCGGCTTCAATGTGATGCACGACGGCTCGCACGGGAGTTTTTCGGAAAATAAATTTTTGAACACTATGGCGGCTTTTTCGCTCAACGTCTTGGGTGGCGACGCTCGAATGTGGAAGCAAAAACACACCGTCATGCACCACACTTTTACCAACGTTCTCGGGCACGACGACGATATAGAAGTGCAGCCTTTTATGCGAATGTGTGAACAACAAAAACGTTATAGTTTGCACCGTTTTCAGCATATTTATTTCGTTGCTTTGTACTGTATTCTGTATATTTTGTGGGTATTTTTGTTTGATTTCCGCAAGTATTTTAGAGGAAAAATCGGCAAAACTCCGCTCCCTACCATGACGACTTCCCAACACTTTGAGTTTTGGGGCTACAAGTTGCTCAACCTAATACTATTCGTGATTATTCCAATTTATACTTTGGGATTCTCGAATTTTATAGTAGGATATTTGCTTTTCATGGTTATTACAGGATTTACGATTAGCATTATTTTTCAGTTGGCGCACACCGTCGAAGACACACATTTTCCGTCTGCCGCCGAAAATAATCGCATGGAAACCGATTGGGCGACGCACCAAGTGATGACGACCGCTAACTTTGCGACTCAAAGCCGCTTTATGGCGTGGTTTGCGGGCGGTCTGAATTTCCAAATCGAACACCACCTTTTTCCACACATAAGCCACATTCACTATCCTGCTATCCACAAAATCGTGAAGCAAACTTGCTTGGAGTACGGCATAAAATATGTCGAATATCCTACCGTCGCTCACGCAGTAGTATCGCACGTCAAGTTTCTGAAACAAATGGGAACTAAAGATTAATCAATTAACGGAATGTCACAAGAGTTGGATATTTTAGAAAAAGGCTTTGTAAAAACCGAAGTTTCGGGCGCAGTAGCGACCATCACATTTGCGCATCCCGCTCACAATTCTTTGCCGAGCAAACTGCTTCGGGACTTGTCTGACGCTATCCAAACCGTTGGTAATCAAGAAGATGTGTTACTGTTGGTACTCAAAAGCGACGGTGAGCGCACATTCTGTGCAGGCGCAAGTTTCGATGAGTTGGCGGCTATCCAAGACTTTGAAACTGGAAAACAGTTCTTTTCGGGCTTCGCCAATGTCATCAATTCCATACGAAAATGTCCAAAATTAGTCATCGCAAGGGTGCAAGGGAAAGCTATCGGCGGCGGAGTAGGCATCGCATCGGCGGCAGACTACTGTATGGCGACCCAATTTGCATCGGTCAAATTGAGTGAATTGGCGGTCGGCATCGGTCCCTTTGTCATCGGTCCTGCCGTAGAGCGAAAAATGGGTTTATCGGCTTTCAGCGAATTGGCAATCAACGCCACTGAATGGCGAACCGCAGCGTGGGCGCGCCAGCGCGGACTTTTCCACGAATGTTTCGACACGATTGAGCAGTTAGACGCATATATTATTCACTTTTGTGACATCTTAATTCAATCAAATCCCGAAGCGATGCGGCTTCTAAAACAAACTCTTTGGCAGGGAACTTCTCACTGGGACGAACTTTTGACGGAACGTGCGGCTGTAAGCGGACGTTTGGTGCTTTCTGACTTTACCAAAAAAGCGATAGCTAAATTTAAAACTGCCTAATTTTGTGACAAAAAATATTTTTTGTCACAAAATTAGTTGAATAACTAAAAAACAAGCTGTTTCGTACTGCCTTTCATCAGGGCTTCTATCGCCACAAAAAGCGTTTGGGGAAGATGCTTGCGCCAGTTCACATCTTGCAACACACCGCCAAAATTAACAAAATACTGAATACGCATCTGCCTCATCTCTTTTTCAAGTTGTGCAGACGTATTGAGGCAACATATCCAGCCGCCGTCGTCTTTCACGTCGTCCCACCACTCTTCATAGTAGCTGTCGTCAGAGCCATGGAAGATTAATACATTGTCACAAATAAGAATAAATTTATTAATTTCTTTCTTCAACATCGCGTCAATCAAATCCCGTTTGAGATACATTACATCGTTTTCGATGCAGTCGTTCCACTCGCCGAGCAGTTCGATTATCGCAAAATGCTGTCCATAATCCACAAAAAGTACCTTCAAATAGAGCGTAGAAGAGCCAAAACTATCCCACTGCGGGTGGATAAAATAGTTATAAATCTTGTTGGTATATTCAAATTCACTGTAAGTAGCCCCGAAAAACGGCGAATTTTTGTCCTCCGAAGCGATATATTCCTCTCGCCAACGGAAAAAAGGTTGAATGTCTTGCATAAAAAATAAGTATATAATTCATACAAGAAAACGAAAAAAATAGCGTTTGGTTGCGTCAGAAACCAATTTTTACTGCCAATAAAAAATGCCGTCCCGCCTGCGGGAAATAGCCTACTTGCTGATAAGTAGAGCCGCTTTCAAGCCTCGTGTAAGGATTGTCGGCGCGCGCGTCGTATCCCTCCGAAACATAGCGATACGCCCAACCATTGCTCTCATATTTTTGATTCAACACATTATTAATCAACAACTTAAAATCTATTTTTTGATTTTTGAAAAAATGAACCGAATACGACAGCCGAAGATTGACATAAGAATAAGGATTCAAAATTGTGTAAGAATTAGAAGAATTATCCAAATATTGTTTGGTAACATACTTTATGGAAGGTGCTATCGAAAACTGTAACATCGGTTTGTACTCGACTTCTGCGGTCGCCACGACGTTGGGCGAAAAAGCCAAATCGGTATTTTGGTGCTTCGTTTGTTCTTGCAGCCCTGTATCCCAGTTGTCAATATATTCCGTGAATACTTTTATTTTGTTCCTACTAAATGTTGTATTTGCGTTGATAATCAGGCTATTAGATATTTTTATTTTGCTCTGCAACTCCAATCCCATGCGATAGCTTTCAGGAATATTCGTCCGCAACGCCGCGCCTACATCGTTGAGAACTCCCGTCACCGCCAGTTGATTTTTGTAGTACATCAAGTAATAATTTACCCCAAAATCAATATATCTCGTGACTTGCTGAAAACCCATTTCCCAATCCAACATCTGCTCCGAAATAGGTTTTTGCGTACTTTTTGGGTGCGCAAAATCATCGCGATTGGGTTCACGATTCGCTACTGAAAGTGAAGAAAAGAATTTTATTTGGTCAGAAAAATCATAAAAAAAGCCCATTTTGGGATTAAAAAAATGTAATTTATTATCTTGCTCCAAGTCAAATCCTGCGCGGTCAATCCCCGTCAAATGGTGCGAAATATAACGATATTGGAGGTCTGCAAACACATTCAACTTTGGCAACAACTGATAATTTATTTTCACGAACGTATTGAAATCCAGCTTATTAGCATAGTTTTGATAATATTTTTGGTTTTGTTCGGACGCGCCAGCGTATTGTATCCAATGTATTTCGCCATAGTGATTTCCTTCGTAGTTATTGAGTCCGCCACCCAATAAAAGATTTAATTTTTTGTCATTTTCGTAGAAAAATGAATACGTCGTGCCATAAAAATCATTGTCCAACCAAAGCCTTCTAATCAGATTGGAAGTAGTCAAAAGGCTATCGTTCAAAATTATATTTGGCAAATTATATTCTGTGAATTTTTGCTTGCTTTTGTATTGCTCATAAAATCCTCGACCTTTCGTGTAGTGCAAAGCCAACTGCATACGCCAATTTTTGCTAAATTGCTGATTGTAAAGGAGTTGATAGTGTGTTTGTCGGTAGTCATCTACTTCGTTGGGGTATGGCGAGCCACTTTTTTCTGTCCCCGCAGTATTGTATGTCCGCAAACGTGCGTCGTTGATGTACTGCGCAGGCACGCCATTCCAAGCCTGATAAGTAACTTCGTGACCGTCTATACAGTTAAATTGGATTGAATTTTTTTCTCCTAAATAATTAGCCGCAATAAAAACAGAATTTAATTTGGTAAATGCTCTGTCAATAAATCCTCCCGAATAGACATTGGAAAGTCGGGTTTGCACAGAGAAATGACGGTTGAGCAAGCCCGAACCCGCCGCAATACTTTCTTTCCGAGTCTGAAACGAACCTACTGTACCGCTTATTTCTGCAAAAGGCTCTGTGCGCAACTTGTTGGTATTCAGCGATATAGTGCCGCCAAACGCTCCGCTGCCATTAGTAGAAGTCCCTACTCCACGCTGGATTTGGATACTTTCTGTGTTGGAAGCAAGGTCGGGCAAATTCACCCAATAGACACTTTGCGACTCCGAATCGTTGAGAGGAATCCCGTTGAGCGTGACGTTGATGCGTGTGGCATCGCTCCCGCGAACCCGCACTCCAGAATAGCCGATGCCCGTCCCCGCATCAGATGACTCGACTACCGACGGCGTAAGCCGAATTAAATTTGGTATATCTTGTCCCAGATTTTCTTTTTCAAGTTGCTCTTTGGAAAGATTAGTAAATGCCATTGGCGTTTTTTGCCCCGCCCAAGTTGCTAAAATTTGTGCCGTCGGAAGCTCAAATTCTTTTAGTTTTGTAGTATCAGCGTTGTTTTTTTGCGCGAGCAACAAGCACGGAAAAAACCAAAATGGCAGTACTAAATACTGTAATTTTTTCATTACACAAGTAAAAATATTGATAAATAACACATTCGAGGGGTTGAATGTGCTGTTACTTCCGTAACCAAAGTTCCCTCTTCGGCATTATCCGAGCAGGTTCGATGGGTGTAATCTCAGCCTTTTGCATCGCAAAAAGCACCCCAAAAGAAAAGTACAATGCAAAGATACGGACTTTATCCCAAAAAATCTACAATTATTTGGATTGCATTTTTTAATCTTTCTTCTCCGCTTCCGCGCACGATTTTATAATTGAAATGATAAGATTGGAGTTCATTTTCAAAGCACTCAAAAAGCGATTGACTTTCGGCGGCGTGTTCTCGCAACGGGTCTGGCTGCCACCCGATGTCGGGCGCGCAAAGTAAAAAAAGGTCAATTTTTTGCAACTCAATATATTTTTCAATACTTGGGTCGGAATATCCGTATCGGTGCTTGAACCAAATTTTAGACACAATTAATTCTGTATCAAAAAATATAATATTCTTCGAGCCGTCTTTAAAGTTTTTTATTTTATCCAACTGTCCCGCGGCGATGTTCAAAACGTCTTGTTTACTGTAATTCAAGCCGATATTTTGGAGATATTCTCTGGCGTATTCCAACTCAAACGAAGCATCAAAGTGAGCTGCCAACTGCTGCGTAAGCGTGGTTTTTCCTGTGGATTCAGTGCCTGTAAGCGCGATTTTGAGCGGCGACGAGTGCATTTATTTTACTTGAAAGTCAAACGTAATCGTACCGCATTGGCTGTCTTCGCCGACCGCAAAGGTGTATTGACTCGCCGTTTTTTCCGCCAGATTCCGCAAATAGCTGTCGTTGCTCGTAGAGCCGGACTGTTGGTATTTTGATTCTGTCACTTTTCCGTCTGTCCCGACGCAGACTTTCACGACTACTCTTCCCTTTTTTTGAGAGTTATCGGCGAGCGGCGGACGATTTTTGACGGGTCTGCCACCCAATCCGCCACCGACAGACGCTCCTACGCCGCCGCCTGAACCGCCGCCCGAGCCACCACCCGAACCGCCCATTCCTTCCAGATTCTTGGAGTTGGGGTCGCCGTTGGGGTCGCCGCCGTTGCCGGGTTTGCCAGAGTTGCCACTGCCTTTTCCGCTACCGCCACCACCGCCGCCGCCCATTTGATTTTTAAACTTCTCTTTGGCAGCTTGCGCGGCTGCGGCTGCGTCCGCTGCAGCTTTTTGTTTGGAGGCTGCTTCGGCTGTCGCCTGTGCTTTTGCATCGGCTTCGGCTTTTGCCTTTGCATCGGACTTGGCTCTATTTTCGGTTTCTACTCGCTTGCGGTCGTTATCTTCGCGCGATTTTTGGTCGTCGGCTTGTTTTTTGCGCTCGCGCTCATTTTTTTCTTTCAGTTTGACGGAGTTTTCGTCTTCGGTCGTGATTACGTCGGGCGTTTTGCTCGGCGCGTTCACTGCGGGAGGCGCGGGTGCAGGCGGACTTTGGACTGCCTCGCTCGGCGGAGGCGGCGTTTCTGCGGCTTTGGTATTGTTGTCGGGACTCGCTGGTCCGGGCGAAGGAGTGTCATTGAAACTTCCCATATTGGGATAGCCGAGTGCTACGACCACGCCGCCGCCGCCCGCGTCCTGAATGTCGGGAGTACCAAGTCGGTAAAAAAACAAAAAAAGCAGCAAAGCATGGACAGCAAAACTGACCACGCCGGCTTTGGTTCTATTGTCTTGACTTTCTTCTTGATTTTTCATAAATTTTTACTTTTTCTTATATTTTTCTACCCTTACTTTTTTGCTTGGGTCGCTAATATCATTTTTACTTTCAGTTTTTCGCCGACTCCCAACACATCTACCATGTCTTGTACTTTTAGCGAATTATCGAGCCGTAAGACGACCGTTGGGTCAGATACTTTTTGCAATTCGCGCTTCAAAACTGGCTCTAATTGCGCCAAACTGATGGGCGCGCCGTTGTTATTGACAAAATATTCTTTCTTCTCGTTCACCGAAAGGACAATCGGTTGTTTGTTCATGCTTTGCGTCTTTTTAGACGTAGGGAGCATGAGTTTTATCACATTCGGATTGACGAGTGTGGATATAATGAGAAAAAATAGAAGCAAAAAGAACATAATATCGTTCAGGGATTCTGTGGCGACTTCCGCTCCTTCGCTGTGTTTTCTGCGTAGATTCATATTCTATTTTTATTAAAAATATTAAAAAAATATCTAATTTTGTGACATTTTACTTGGACGGTGCGTGCAGCACGTCTATCAAGTCCATCGCACTTTTTTCCATCTGCGATACCACTCTATCAATCAGCATAGAGAGCAAATAATAACCCAAAAAAGCAATAATTCCGACCATCAAGCCGCCGGCAGACGTAATCATTTTTTGGTACAAACCGCCCGAAATCGTGCCAATACTCAAGTTGTCGGTCAAAGAAATGTCATAAAAAATCTTGATAACGCCCATAATCGTCCCCACAAAACCGAACATCGGCGCAAGTTTGGCTATCAAACTCAAATAGCCGAGTTTTTTTTCCATATAGCCGACTTCTAATTTGCCAACACTTTCCATCGCTTTTTCTATGTCCCCAATCGGCTGCCCGATGCGCGAAATGCCTTTTTCCAACATTCGAGCCACTGGCGCATCGACGCTCTGGCAAAGCGCGCGCGCACCGTTGATATTTCCAGTCTGGACATTGTATTTTACATTGTTCATAAAACTGGCATCTAAATTGGCGTAGCGGCGGATAGAAAGGTATCTTTCTACAAAAATATAGACCGCAATGATGGACAAAACCAAGAGAATCAGCACAATTACTGCGCCTACACCACTCGACAAAATGACCTCGAAAATACTTTTGCTGGCGACTTCTGCCGCATCTTCATTGACTAATTGTGTTTTTTGGAACAAAAGAAGCATACTCATAGAACAAATATTTGTTGATTTTAATAGATTATTTCAAACTTAACGAAACTCGGCATCGTTTTAGTACAAGTAAAAGGTAGAACAAGCATTATTGGGCAAAAAATTTGCCAAAAAAATGTTTTTTGGTAGTTCTGCGCCTTTGGAAACTACGAATGTATTAGAGTATTTTTATATTTGCACTATATTTGTCAAAAAATAGTTATCCACAGTGTTCAAAAGACATCTAAAACGTTGATAATCAGTTTTTTAGATGATTACATTTCTTTTGCTAAAAATTATTTCTCCAAATATTTTATGAAAATTAATAACGAAACCAAAGTTGGCATTTTAGCCATCGCAAGCATTTTGATTTTAGTGTGGGGCTATAAATTTTTGCGAGGGCAAAATATCCTCGTTTCTTCCACCACCCTTTATGTCGAGTACGCCAACGCTTCGCAAATCAAGATTTCCGCGCCCGTTTTGATTCACGGATTGGAGGTGGGCGTGATAAAAAACGTAGAGCTGGAACCCAAAAAACAGCAAAGCGTGTTAGTGACGCTCAAGATGAACAAAGGAATTGTGGTTCCAAAAAATACGATTGCCTACATTTTTAGCCAAAGTCTGACGGAGGGAAAAGCCGTAGAGTTGGTGTTCGATAAGCCTTGCAACGGTGCGGATTGCGCAGCAGACGGCGACTTTTTGCAAGGGCGCACCAAAGGCATGATTGCCTCCATGATGGGCGAGCCGGACGAGCTGGCGCGCTACACGGACGTGCTAAAAAACGGCATGACGGGCGTGCTGGATAGTTTGGACAAGCAACTCAGTGGCAACGAAAAAAATAGTATCGCCATCAGCTTGCGCGATTTGCAGGCAATTATTGCGAATCTCAAAAATGTTACCGTGCAACTGAACAGTGTTTTGGGTGCATCGGCGGGCAGCTTGAAGGCGACGATGAACAATATGCAGTCTATTTCGGGCAATATTCAGGGCAGCAATGCGCAAGTAAAAGAGTTGATAAGCAACGCTGCGGCGTTCAGTCAGCAACTCAAAGCGATGGATTTGGCGGCAACGAGCAAAAATGCCAACGCGGCGATTGCTACGTTGGACGCAACGCTCAAAAATACGGAAAAAACGGTCGCAACACTCGATAAAGTCGTGAAAAAAATTGACTCTGGCGACGGCACGCTCGGGCAGCTCATCAACGACAAAAAACTCTACAACAACCTCGAAGGGCTGACGCGCGATTTTTCGAGGACGAACAAAAATTTGGATTTTTTGCTGCAAGATTTTCGCCTCAACCCAAAACGCTACGTCAATGTTAGTGTTTTTGGAAAGTCACAAAAAGAGTATAAAAAACCAGAAGCTGACCCCGCTTTTGAAGGCGGCGCAAAGGATACTTTGAAATAAGCTTAGGCAAAAAACTATGGCTTTCCGCTCGCAAACAAGAAGTCTAAATATGACTATTCGCAATACTTTCCGATATTTCACGCAAAATCTTTCGGCGATTTACGGCGAAAGTGAAGCTCGGAGTATCGCACAAATAGTACTGGAAGATGCGTTTGGCGTGCGCAATTTTCTTTCCGAAGAAATATTTTTGGAAAATGAAAAGCTGTCACAAATTCAAGAAAAATTACTAAATTTTGAGCCAGTCCAATACGTTCTTGGCGAAGCGGATTTTTTCGGCTTGAAGTTCAAAGTGACTCCCAATGTTTTGATTCCGAGACCCGAAACCGAGGAATTGGTAGATTTGGTGCTGAAAAAAATAAGCAAAATGAACTTTGCGCACTCGATTGCGCTGCTCGATATTGGGACGGGAAGCGGCTGTATTGCGGTCACGATTGCGTCCAAAAACAAAAAAATAAGCGTCCGTGCGATTGACATAAGCGAGCGAGCGTTAGACGTTGCCAAAGAAAATGCACGTCGGCACGAAGCGGCTGTACAATTTTCAGTATTAGATATTTTGGACGAAAACAAATGGTCGCAACTGCCTGATTTTCAGATAATTGTGAGTAATCCACCTTACATTCCGCAGGCGGAAAAAATGCTAATGGAAGCCAATGTCTTGGATTTTGAACCGCACTTGGCTTTGTTCGTCGCAGACGAAAATCCTCTGATATTTTATAAAAAAATCATACAATTCGCAGAAAAAAAACTGACGCAAGGCGGGTTTTTGTTTTTTGAATGTAACGAACACAATGCGCAGCAAGTCGCACAAGTCATTGACAATCAGCTTTTTACAAATATAATAATTCATCAAGATATAAGCGATAAGAACCGAATGTTGGAAGCAACTCGGCTGTAAAAAAAACCAATTCTAACCGCCCGCTTTCTTCGTATTTTTGTAGCCCGCAGCAGTCAAAATCAACAAAATTTTGTCGCGGTGATTGCCTTGAATAATTATTTCGCCGTCTTTCGTCGAGCCGCCTACGCCGCATTTTGTTTTCAACATTTTGCCAAGTGTTTCCAAGTCTTCAGCAGTTCCCACGAAGCCTTTTATAAGCGTAGCGTCTTTTCCTCCCCTGTTTTTTGTTTCCAAAAAAACTCTAAGTACCTGTTTATCAGCAGCTAACGTTTCCGCTTCGGGTTCATTTTCGTACTCGTACTTAAAGTCGGGATTGGTAGAGTAAACCGTACCGATGCGTTCTTTTTTATTTTTCATAAGTTCCTGCACTTAAATAGATGACATTTAATATTCGACATAATTCGTTGATTTTCAATAGTTTATGATGACTAAAAATTAAAAACTAAAAACTACGTACTTTTTTTAATTTATTCAAAGGGTCAAAAAATCTACTACTTTGGCGATAACTTCGGGGTTTTTGACCAATCGAAAATGCCCAAAACCACGCGTGGCAAACAAATAAATATGTTCCCAACGGGCGGCGATGGCTTCGGCGTTCCGAAACGGCACCACATCGTCCTCTCGGTCGTGAATCAACAGTGTGTGCGACGCGTTTATTTTTCCCAAAGTCTGTATCAAATCCGAGTTTGCGAGCGGCATTTGGATACGGTTTTCGCCCAATTTTTTCAGTTCGGAAGCCACTGCACTAGGAGCAGCGATGAGTTGGACGTAATTTTCAAACATTTTTTCCACACTGGCGGGAGCGGCGATGAGAACCAACTTTTTTATCCGAACAGAAGGCGCGATATACGCCATCGAATAGGCAACCGCGCTGCCCCCAAACGAGTGCGCCACGACTCCCTCTACCTCGCCGATATTTTGAAAAACCGCTTTTATCGCGCCAGCAAAATTGAGTAAATGCGTGCGTTTTCCGCCCGAATCACCGTGCGCAGGACCGTCAAAAGTGACGACCCGAAAGCCTTTTGCGAGCAAATCGGGGACAAAACTTCGGAGCGCAGTGCCGCGCGACTCCCAACCGTGCACGAGCAAAATCGTAGGTTGCGCCGCGCTGCCCCACTCGTAGCATTTGAGAAAAATACCTCCAAAAAGCAGCTCAAATACCCGTGCGCGCTCAATAATATCATCGGATTGGCGATGTTTGGCGCGAAGACGCGGCGTAGAAAAAATGCGAAAAGCCAGCTTCGCTGCCATACTCGGAAATACGCGCCCGACCGTCCGAAATCCCATGCGCAGCAGGCGCAAACGAAAGTTGAGTGCTTGAGGGGCGGCGACTGGCGGTGGATTCATTTTATTTTTTTGCAAATTTAGCGAAAAAAGCAACTATATTTGTGAAAAAAAATATGAATACTATTTTTCTTCATACGGGAAGCAATATCGGCGACCGCGAAAAAAATTTGGCGCAAGCGCGACAGCGAATAGCTACCAAAATCGGCACAATTACCTCACAGTCAGCTATTTACGAAACGGCGGCGTGGGGAAACACCGAGCAAGCGGATTTTTTGAATCAAGCTATCGGCGTGAATACTGATTTGAGTCCGCAGGTTTTACTAACGGCGGTTTTGGACATCGAAAATGCGATGGGTCGCACCCGTGACGCTGGGCAACGCTGGCAGCCGCGCGTGATTGATATAGATATTTTATTGTATGGAGATGAGATAATCGAAGAAGTAAATTTGGTTATTCCGCACCCAGAGCTGCACAAACGAAATTTTGTATTGGTTCCGTTGATGGAAATAGCACCGGAAGTCTTGCATCCAGTCTTGCGGCTGCCTATTGAAGAATTGTACTTCCAAAGCACCGACGAGAGCGAAGTTATCTTATTGGAATGAAAAAATATTGGAATATTTTTGATATTTTTGCGCCCAACGCCGAGTCATTCGGAATTTTAATCTTATGAATCCACACCATTTTATCGCCATAGAGGGCAACATTGGAGCAGGAAAAACGACACTTTGCCAAAAGCTCGCAGCTCACTGGGACGCTCGATTGGTGTTGGAGCAGTTCGATGACAATCCTTTTTTGCCATACTTTTATGAGAATCAGGAACGCTATGCTTTCTCTGTGGAGTTGTTTTTTATGACCGAAAGGCACAAACAGCTTCAAGAAACCCTGTCACAACAAGACTTATTTCAGACAAATACTATTTCGGATTATTTTTTCGTAAAAACCTTATTATTCGCTAAAAATAACCTTTCACATGAGGAGTACAGGCTTTTTCAACGGCTTTTTAATGTCTTGAACGCAAGTTTTCCCAAACCTGAATTATTGGTGTATCTGCACCGTCCCGTCGAAAAATTATTAGAGAATATCCGCAATCGGGGACGAAGCTACGAGCAAGATATTTCGCCACAATACCTGACCAGCATCCAGCAAGCGTATTTTGACTACTTCAAAACACCGTCCAATTTGCCCATTCT
>JAYWGG010000320.1:0-12536 GCA_043778415.1 Saprospiraceae bacterium | reverse complement strand
AGTCTGGCGGAGCCGACGAGTATTTTTCGCGCGCCGACGAGATTTTTAGGCAAAAACTTTAGAATTTATACAGAGCACTTGATTTTTTTGGTTACTTTTTTCATCAAGGAAAAAAGTGACAAGGATAAGAAAATTACCACAAAATCAAGCCCAAATGAATCAATTTAAAATCCCTGCGTAACATGAGTTACTCATTCCTTATTATTATCAAAACAAATTTTTTATATTATTTTTAAACTTGTCTAACATGAAATTTTATTTTACAGGATTATTTTTATTGTTAATTTGGTGCAGCGGCGTTTCGCAGAGTCAATTAATCGTAGGTCAGATTTTAGATTCGTCGGGTAAACCGCTCGAATTAGCTACCGTTATGTTGTTGAACTCCAAAGATAGCACATTTTTGAAAGGTGCGGTCAGCGACGAAAAGGGAAAGTACGAATTATTGGGAGTCAAAAGTGGTAATTATTTTATCAAAGCCAACTCGGTAGGCTTGCAGGAATTTGTCACAAAATCGTTTATTTTTGACGAAAATATGGGTAAAACAGTCGAGCAAATCAAGCTCAATGAAAACTCTCAAGAACTCAAATCTGTGACAGTCGTAGCGAAGAAACCTTTGTTTGAAATCAGGGCGGACAAAACGATAATGAACATCGAAGGAAGTATCAATGCTACGGGAAATACGGCGTTGGAATTGTTGCAAAAAGCACCCGGAGTGATGATTGATAAAGACGAAAATGTGACGCTCAAAGGAAAAAATGGCGTGCGGATATATATAGATGGCAAACCTTCTGTGCTGGACGGTAAGGACTTGGCGAACTACCTCAAAGGAATACAATCCACTGATATTGAGGCGATTGAACTCATTACGAACCCTTCGGCAAAATACGACGCATCGGGAAATGCGGGCATTATTAACCTGCGTTTGAAGAAAAATAAGAATTTTGGAGTCAATGGAAATATCGGGATTTGGAACGATTACGGGATAACTCCGAAAGGTGGAACTTGGGGAAATATCAACTACCGTAACAAAAGCATAAATATTTTTGGAAACGGAAGTTACAATTTGGGCAAAAATCAAAATAATTTTTTGCTTTACCGCCGCCAATCGGGTAAGATTTTTGACCAAAATAATGTCAATATCAACGATGCTACGAGAGGTGGCTACAAGGCTGGCGCAGATTATTTTCTGAACTCCAAAAATACGATTGGTGTGGTGCTGGACGGAAATTTCAGCAAAGGAACGTCTATCAGTAACAGCCGTACACGCATCGCAAACGAAGCCACGAGCGGAGTGGTAGATTCTGTGCTAATCGCAACAAATGACAACCCTAACAGCCGTGCCAACCTCAATCTGAACCTGAATTATCGCTACACAGACACGTCTGGACATGAGCTAAATATTGATATTGATAGAGGAATGTTCCGCAATCGGGCGAACAGCTACCAGCCGAATTTTTATAAAACGAGTGATGAAAAAACAATTTTCAGCAGCCGAATTTTTAGAAATTCAACGCCGACAGATATTCAAATAAGTACGCTCAAAGCGGACTACGAGCAAAGTCTTTGGAAGGGTAAATTCGGTGTAGGATTCAAAATAGCTACTGTCACAACAGATAATATTTTTGATTTTTTTAACGTACAAACTGATGACACAAATATCAAAGATTTAGAAAAAAGTAACCGCTTTAAATACACGGAAAACGTGAATGCAGCTTATCTAAACTACAACGCACAGGTCGGCAAGTTTGGGATTCAAACGGGAGTCCGAATGGAAAATACAAGGTCGAAAGGTGAGCTGATTCGGGTCAATCCTAAAAAAGACGATATCGTAGAACGTCAATATACTAACTTCTTTCCGAGTGCTGCCGTCACTTACAACGTCAATAAAAACAACTCGTTGGGGCTGACTTATAGCCGTCGGATTGATAGACCAAGTTACCAAGATTTGAACCCATTTGAGAACAAATTGGACGAACTAACCTATGAAAAAGGAAACGCATTCTTACAACCGCAATACAGTCACAATTTCGAGTTAAATCATACTTTTATGCAAGGTTTGATAACGGGCTTGAGCTACAGCCGCACGAATGATTTATTTACTCAAATTATTGATACTACTGAAAGATATAGGACTTTTGTGACACAAAAAAATGTAGCAAAACAAGATAATTATGCAATCAGTATATCAGCTCCACTGCCATTGGCAAAATGGTACAACGGGTTTTTAAACCTGTCACTATACCATTCAAAATTCAAAGCGGATTTTGGAAACAATTACATCATTGACACAAAAATCACGTCCTACAACGCCTATATGCAAAATAGTTTTTTGCTCGGCAGTGGCTGGAGCGCAGAGCTTTCGGGTTGGTACAACGGACCCAGTATTTGGGGCGGAGTCTTTAGAAGCAAGCAGCAGGGTAGTGTGGACGTAGGCGTACAAAAGCGGATTCTGAACGACCGAGGCACTATAAAAGTCGCCGTAGATGACATATTTTTTACCACGCCTTGGCGAGGAATAAGCGATGCCTCAAGCGGCTTTTACATAGACACAAAAGGAAATTGGGAAAGTCGGCGACTAAAAATTAACTTCACTTATCGTTTCGGAGGCAACGACGTGAAAGGTGCGCGAGAGCGAAAAACTGGCTTGGACGACGAAAATCGCCGTATCAAATCAGGCAAATAAATTGTCACAAGAAATTAGTTTTTTCATACATTTATCGTGAATTTGTTAGGTGCGGCGAGTAATTCGTCGCACCTTTTTCATTGCTCATTTTTCAGAATCCAACGGATATTGACAAAACAAATAAATACTACCACCGCCAACCAAATATACATCCACACGTCAGGCGAAAAGATAAGCATCGTCCGAGCATATTCCTCCAAGTCCGAGCGCGGTCCGATGTTAAAATCTTGGACAATGTAGATAATCGAAGCTATCCCCAAAAACATAAGGACTTCTTGGTGCAAAAAACGGCGACTACCAACAAAATACAGAATATAAGAAACAAAAATAAGAAATAATGTTGTATAAATAGAATTAAACCAAACAATAGCTGCTAATACCATCACGGAAGCAAGTAAATAAAGCGTAAAAACTGCCGAATTTGGCTTCTTTACCGCTACATAAAAGAGTAGGTTTCCGAGAATTGCACTTCCTACGTATCCGCCCATCAAAATAATTGCTTTCCAGCCGCCTGCTGTGACAGTGTATCCGCTGCCATCGCTGTTGATTTGTAGTGCTTGCACGCTACCTCCAGTCAAAATTGCGCCAAGAGCGTGACCAAATTCGTGTAAAAAAGTAACCAACAATGTGACAGGGTATAAAATTACCGCACCGACTGTGCCGCCCAAATATTTTAAGATTAAATATAGAGAAAGTGCAATGATTATTTTTGGAAATACAGCTCTCATATCGTGATAGGTGAGGTGGATATGTCACTCAAAAGTAGCTTCAGCTCAACAGCGTCCGCACCTTTCAAACGTCCGCTCAAGAGCAAACGAAGTTCGCGCCGACGCATAGCACTTTCATACTGGTGCTGCTCCTCTGCCGAAAGTGCCAACACCGAAAATGTAGAAATTGGCTTGAGCGTGACATCATCTAATGCCACAAAAGTATAGTAAGCGTGGTTGCATCTTCGAGGATTAGTTCCCTTGACGCTGGCAGCAAAAACTTCTACATAAATCTCGACCGAAGTGTTGAACGCACGAGTTACGCAAGTGTCAATCGTAATAACTTCTCCCATTTTTATTGCTTTCTGGAACGATACCAAATCTACTGACGCAGTTACTACATGAGCTTCGCAGTGCTTTCCAGCGCAAATACCCGCCGCAATATCCATCCAACGAAGAAGATTTCCGCCCATAAGATTGCCCATTGGATTGGTGTCGTTGGGCATCACCATTTCAGTCATCACAGTCCTCGAATCACTGACTTTTTTTTCTTGCATAATTGAATATTTTTGATTTTTGTGACATTTTTTGAAAAAATAATTTATCGAATCATAACGCCTTTTCTACCCAAAAATGGAACGAGTGTAAAATTAATTGGGTCAATACTGCCTGTCACAAATACATATTTTTTGTCAAATAAATGACCCTCGAACTGAAAGCTTACCCAAAACTCGTGGGAGAGGTTAAACAGTTGATTGTCAATGGGTTCTATCAAGACAACGCCCAGTGCTGGGATTTCTTCAAAGAAATAGCGGAAGGTAGCGGTCTTTCTCATTTCGCCATCTATTTCGCCATAACCAGTCGTATTGATGAGGACATTTTTGATATTATCTTCTTTCAAATTGATAATATAACTGTCCCAAAGCTGTAAGTCGCTCGCATCAGAAGCATCTTCTCGTGGCACAATCGCTATTAGTAAATCTTCTACTTTTATGTGTGGAATATCTTTTATCATTTGTTAAAATATTGAAAATCAAATACTTGTGAAAAATTTCGGATAAGTTTTTCTGTCACTTCCGCACGGTCGATGAAATACCCAAGTTCGTTTTGGAGAGATGTTACCGCCTTGTCGTCGTCCGAGATACCGCACGGAACGATGTGTTCAAAATAAGATAAATCTGTATTAATATTGAAAGCAAAGCCGTGCATCGTGACCCAACGGCTCAAATGAATCCCGATGGCACAAATCTTGCGTTTTTTTTTATTTTTTTCGTCTTCTTCCAACCAAACTCCCGTAAATTTTGGAACTCTAATCCCCAAAAGTCCATACTCCGCAAGAGTCAAAATAATCACTTCTTCGAGCGAGCGGACATAGCGGTGTACGTCGGTAAAAAACTCATTCAAATCAAAAATCGGATAACCTATAATCTGCCCTAATCCGTGAAAAGTGATGTCACCGCCGCGATTTATTTTGAAAAATTCTATATTCTTTTCTTTTAGTTCATCTTCTGAAAGGAGTAAATTTTCGACTGAACCGCTTCTGCCCAACGTAAAAACGGGAGGGTGTTCGCAAAAAATAAGTTGGTGTTCGGTAGTTTCAGTCGAAGTGTTTTCTGATTTTTTCAACTTAAAATCAACCATTTTTTTTAGGAGCTGCTGCTGCCTATCCCAAGCAGTTTGGTAAGAAATTATGCCCCAATCTTGAAAATAAACCATCGGTTTCATGCCACAAAGATAGCAAAAATATTGTTTCACGCGCACAGTTATTTTCGTCCAGCTCATTTCCTGATTTTAGACTTTAGAGAGTCATTTCGGGAGAATAAAAAAAAGTCAAAACAGCAAAATTTCAAATTTCGGAAGAAAGGCTAATCCATTTTAGAAAAGATTTTTGGCAGGACAATAAATTGAGGCTGAAAGTCCATATATTTGCACTGAAAATTATTTTTATAAAAAATTAGAAACTATGAATTTTGATTTGATAATTATCGGGAGCGGTCCCGGCGGTTATGTGGCGGCTATTCGAGCCTCCCAATTAGGTATGACGGTGGGGGTCGTGGAGCGCGAAAACTTGGGGGGAATCTGCCTGAATTGGGGCTGTATCCCCACGAAAGCCTTGCTCAAAAGTGCGCAAGTTTTTGAATATATCAAGCACGCAAAAGATTACGGAATCGAAGTTTCGGACGCAAAATCCGATTTTGGAGCTATGATTAAGCGAAGCCGCACGATAGCTGACGGCATGAGTAAGGGCGTGAATTTTTTGATGAAAAAAAATAAAATAACCATTATCACAGGCAATGGTGTTCTGAACGCCAACAAAGAGGTAGAAGTGACCGACAAAGACGGTAAAAAAACTATTTGTACGGCTAAAAACATCATTATTGCTACGGGCGGACGCGCAAAAGAGTTGCCAAACTTGAAGATAGATGGCAAAAAAATCATCGAGTATCGAAAAGCTATGACGCTCGAAAAGCAACCTAAAAAAATGGTAGTAGTCGGCGGAGGTGCGATAGGCGTAGAGTTTGCGTACTTCTATAAGTCACTCGAAACCGATGTCACAATAGTCGAATTTATGGAACAAGGATTAGTGCCTCGTGAGGACGCTGATGTTTCAAAAGAATTGACTAAAATTTACCAAAAATCTGGTATTCGTGTGCTTGGAAATACCTCCGTAGAGAATGTAGATATTTCAGGAAATGCCTGCAAAGTCAGCGTCAAGAACCGTGCCGATGGCAAAATAGAAGTTATTGAGTGTGACATTGTGCTTTCTGCTGCAGGCGTAACACCCAATACCGAAAATATCGGTTTGGAGCAATTAGGGATACAAACTGACCGTGGATTTATAAAAGTAAATGAATATTATCAAACAAATGTGACAGGCATTTATGCGATAGGTGACGTACTATCTACACAGTCGCTTGCGCACGTCGCGAGTGCCGAAGGGATTACTTGCGTCGAAAAAATCGCAGGACATCACCCTGAACCAATTGACTACAACAATATTCCGGGCTGTACTTACTGCTCCCCAGAGGTAGCATCTGTTGGCTACACAGAAGCCGCAGCGCGAGCAGCAGGCTATGAGTTAAAAATCGGTAAATTTCCATTCGCAGCATCGGGAAAAGCCAGTGCAGCAGGCGCAAAAGAAGGTTTCGTAAAAGTAATTTTTGACGCAAAATATGGCGAGTTTTTGGGCGCGCATCTCATAGGAGCTAACGTTACAGAAATGATTGGCGAGATAGTAGTGGCAAGGAAATTAGAAACTACTGGACACCAAATTATCAAATCTATCCACCCGCACCCGACGATGAGCGAAGCGATTATGGAAGCTGCGGCGGCGGCTTATGGAGAGGTAATTCATATTTAAAAATAATTTTTTATTAATTTTTGTGACTTTCAATATTACTTGACAAAAAATGTCACAAATGTAACTTTAAATTAATTTTCTAACTCAATTATAAAGTGCCAACACCCAATGAAATTTTGAAAAAATATTGGGGTTTTGACAAATTCCGCCCGTCGCAATTAGACATTATTGAGTCTGTGTTAGGTGGTCGAGATACCCTTGCGTTGCTTCCTACGGGCGGTGGAAAGTCTATATGTTTTCAAGTTCCCGCGCTTTGTTTGGAGGGCGTTACGTTGGTCGTTTCTCCCCTGATTGCTTTGATGAAAGACCAAGTTCAGAATCTGAAACAAAAAAATATCGCGGCGGAGGCGATTTTTTCGGGTTTGCACAAGCGAGAAGTAGAAAGAATTTTTGATAATTGTACTTTTGGTGACACCAAAATTTTATATCTTTCGCCAGAAAGGTTAGCCAATCCAGATGCCATAGAGCGGATAAAACAGATGAAAGTTGCGATTTTGGTAGTTGATGAAGCGCACTGTATTTCTCAATGGGGCTATGATTTTCGACCACCGTACCTAAAAATCGCAGCTATTCGACCATTTTTTCCCAAAATTCCTGTGCTTGCTTTGACAGCAACGGCTACAAAAGAAGTGGTGCAAGACATACAGCAAAGGCTGGAGTTTTCGGTAAATAATATTTTTCAGAAAAGTTTTTCGCGCTCTAATTTGTCTTATGTAGTGTTCAATCAAGAACACAAAGACCCAAAAATGTTGGATATTTTACAAAAAGTGAAAGGTTCTGCGGTAGTATATGTTAAAAATCGAAAAAAAACAAAAGATATTTCGCAGTATCTGCTTCGCCACCAAATAAGCGCAGATTTTTACCATGCAGGTTTGGAGATGGAGGAACGCTCTAAAAAACAAGACAACTGGATAAATAACAAGACTCGTGTGATGGTTTCGACCAACGCTTTCGGTATGGGAATTGACAAACCCGATGTGCGGACGGTTATTCATTTGGATTTGCCAGAAAGTTTGGAAGCCTATTTTCAGGAAGCAGGGCGCGCGGGACGCGACGAAGCAAAAGCATATTGTGTTTTGCTCTATAATTTGAGTGATAAAATTCAATTGGAACGAAATTTTATTTTGTCATTCCCTGAAATTGATGAAATAAAAAATACTTACCGTGCGCTTGGCAGCTATTTGCAGTTGGCAATAGGCAGCGGAATAGGCGAAAGTTTTGATTTTGAGCTGAATGAGTTTGCTCTAAATTTTAAATTAGAGGTTGCCAAAACATACAGCTGCCTCAAAGTACTCGAGCAATCTGGCTGGATTGCGCTCAATGAAGCGATAAAAATTCCGAGTTCTGTGACATTTTTGGTGGATAAACACCAACTTTATGATTACCAGATAAAAAATGAAAAATTAGACTTGCTGATTCGCACGCTTTTGAGGCTCTATCAAGGCATAGCGACACAAATAATGAGTATAAATGAGTTTCAGATTGCGACGATTTGTAAAAGTACTAAAGAGTTGATTATCAAGGGTTTAAACTTACTTCACAGCGATAAAATCATTGATTACTCCAAGCAGAAAGATAAACCGCAGTTGGTATTTGTACGCGAAAGAGTCGATATTTCGCATTTAGACATTGACGTGGCGGCGTACAATTTTCGGAAAAATAGGCACAAATGGAGGATTGAAAAGGTGATTTCGTATGCCGAAACAGCGCATTGTAGAAGTCGCCAGTTGCTCGATTATTTTGGTGAAGAAAATAGTACAAATTGTGGTGTTTGTGACATTTGTTTGGAGCGGAAGAAAAATTCTGTTTCCAATAACGAGTTCAACACTTACAGTGAAAAAATTAAAATTTTGTTAGAAAAAAATGCACTAAACTTGGAAGAACTCGTCAATTCGTTTGCCCCCAAAAGGAAGGACATGGTTTTGAGAACGATTGAATTTTTGATAGACGAAGGACTTATTTTTCAAGAAAAAAATAAGTACGCTTGGAACAAATAATACTCAAAAAACATATTATTTTGATGGTTTCCAACGATTTGAACAACGACCAACGTATGTTGCGGATTTGCAATTCGTTGGCAAAAAATCATTATCGAGTAACACTCATAGGGCGAAAATTGAAAGACTCGCGCCCGCTTACGCCAGAAAATTATGAACAAAAAAGACTGAAATGTTTTTTCAATAATTCTGTGCTTTTTTATGCTGAATACAATATTCGCTTGCTGCTGTTGCTTTTTGTCACAAAATACGACGGAATTTGCGCGATTGATTTGGATACGATATTGCCGGTCGCATTGATTTCTTATGTCAAGCCGCGTGTTACTTTTTATGATGCGCACGAATATTTTACGGAAGTTCCCGAATTAGTCGCTCGTCCGAGCGTACAAAATATTTGGAAAACGATAGAAAAATTTGCCGTGCCGAAAATGAATTATTGCTACACAGTCTGCGGCAGCTTGTCACAACTATTTGAAAATGAGTATGGTATAAAATTTTATACTATTAAAAACGTTCCTTTTCGGTTGCGAGCCAAATCGCTTACAGATGTTCCAAAGGTTAAAAAAATAATACTTTATCAAGGCGCACTGAATGTCGGGCGAGGATTAGAAAGTGTCATTACCGCTATGCAATTTGTCGAAAATGCAGAACTTCATTTGGCAGGGAAAGGCGATATTGAGCAACAATTAAAGGAATTAGCCTCTCGATTGAATGTCACAGATAAAGTAATATTTTTAGGAAATATTGCGCCTGTTGCGCTAAAAACAATAACCGCAACTGCAAGCATTGGGCTGAATCTGTTGGAAAATTTGGGGCTGAATTATTATTTTTCGCTTGCCAACAAAACATTTGATTACATTCAGGCTGGAGTCCCTTCGCTCAACATGGATTTTCCAGAATATCGAAAACTAAATAGTGAATTTGAAATCTCTTTGCTTCTGAACAATCTTTCGCCTTCGACGGTCGCCCAAAATATTAACGCTTTACTCAACGACGTAACTTTATACAATCGCTTGAAAATCAACTGTTTAGAAGCAGCGAAAATATGGAATTGGGAGTCGGAGGAACAAAAATTAATCCAAATCTATGACAACGCATTTAAAAAAATAAAAAAATAGTAATTTGAGTTGTCACATTTTAGGTGTTTATAAAAAATAATATGAAAAATTTTATTGAAGAATTAAAGTGGCGCGGAATGTTGCACGACATGGTTCCCGAAACAGAAGCCTTGCTTTCAAAAGGCTCCGTGACGGGCTACATCGGTTTTGACCCAACAGCGGACTCTCTGGGTGTAGGAAATTTGGTGCAAGTGATGATGCTTCTCCACTTTCAAGAATGTGGGCATAAACCCATCGCACTCATAGGCGGCGCAACTGGAATGGTGGGCGACCCGTCAGGAAAATCACAAGAACGAAATTTGCTTTCTGAAGATATTTTGCAATATAACTTGGCTTCTCAAAAAAAACAGTTAGAAAAATTTTTAAATTTTGATTGTGGAGCAAATTCTGCTGAAATTATAAATAATTACGATTGGTTCAAGAATTTTTCTTTTTTAGACTTCATTCGTGACGTGGGAAAAAATCTAACTGTTAGCTATATGATGGCGAAAGACTCCGTACAGCAGCGTTTGGAATCTGGTATGTCGTTCACCGAATTTAGCTATCAGTTGGTGCAGGGATATGATTTCTTTTACCTCTGGAAAAACAGGAATGTCGAGCTTCAGATGGGCGGTTCCGACCAGTGGGGCAACATCGTGACGGGGACTGAATTGATACGGCGAATGGGCGGCGGAAAAGGCTATGCACTCACGACTCCGCTCATCAAAAAGGCGGACGGCACCAAGTTTGGGAAGTCCGAAAGTGGTAACATTTGGTTAGATGCAAAGCGAACTTCGCCGTACCAATTTTATCAATTTTGGCTCAATTCGAGCGACGAAGATGTCAAAAATTATATCCGAATTTTTACCCTTTTTACTCAAAAAGAGGTAGAACTTTTGGAAGATGAACACGCGCTTTCACCTCATTTGAGAGGGCTACAGAAAGCATTAGCGGAGGATATTACCATAAGAGTACATTCTCTAAAAGAATTGAAATCTATCAAAAATGTGACAGAAATTTTATTTGGAAATAATGTCACAAAAGAAAATCTTGTTTTATTGTCTGAAAATGATTTGAATACTATTTCGCAAGAAATTCCGACTTTTACGCTCTCAAAAGAATATTTGAAGCAAGGCATTTCGATAATAGATGTGCTGGGCGAGCTTACGTCAATCATCAAGTCAAAAGGAGAAGCCAAAAATGCGATAAAAAATAATGCAATTTCGGTGAATAGAGAAAAAGTGAGCAGCATTGATTTTCAACTCAACGAAGCTCATCTTATCAAAGAGAAGTTTATTTTTATAGACAACGGAAAGAAAAATAAATACATTCTTCAAGCAGAATAACAGGCGAAAAAAATAAAAAAAATAGGTCGGCTTCAAACAAATGAAGCTGACCTATTTTTTTTGGAGATAATTCAAAGACTAATCGTCCTCAAATTTGTCAGAGCTTCCGCTGTTGTACTTGTCGTAACGTGGACGATCATCGCCACCGAACGGTTTTTTGTAACCGCCGCCGCCGCCGTAGCCACCAGTAGTACCGCCACCGCCGCCGCTACGATTGTAGCCACCGCCGCCGCCGCCGCCACGGTTATAACCGCCGCCGCCACCGCCGCTGCCGCCACTGCCGCCGCGATTGTAGCCACCGCCGCCACCGCCGCCGTAACCACCACCACCACCGCTGCCACCGCCGCCGAATGGTTTTTTGTAGCCACCGCCACCGCCGCCGCCGCCGAATGGTTTTTTGAAACCACCGCCGCCTTCGCCTTTCGGACGTGCTTCGTTCACTTGGAGAGTACGACCGTCAATTTCAGACTCATTCAAGCCTTCGATTGCTGCATTAGCTTCTTCATCACTGCTCATTTCTACGAAGCCGAAGCCCCTGCTTCTACCTGTGTTCTGATCGGTGATAATCTTCGCGGATGAGACCTCACCATAAGCCTCAAACATTTCTCTGAGTTTGTCGCTGTCAATTTTAAAACTGACGTTGCTAACATAAATGTTCATAACAAAAAAATTAAAAAATAAAAAAATAAATAAAACAGGCGTAAATTGACCGAATTTAAGCAGGAAATTTTTGAGCTTTAACTGATGAAGTCGGCTAATTAGTCAATACCGTAGTGCAAATGTAAAGATAAAATTTGAGCTTTCTATATTAAAATTTTATTTTGTGAAAATTATTTTTAGGTTGCCTCTCATTTTAGAGCAAAAGTAATAATTTTATATTTTATTTTTCGCTTATATAGCTGATAATCAACATATTAAATATATTTACAAATTTTATATTTAATAAAAATATTATTTCTATCTAAAAATAAATTATTTTTGTGGCGTATTTAAAAGATAGCAAAAGATAGATAAAAATTATGGAACACTTAAAATGTCTGATAATCGGTTCAGGTCCGGCTGGTTACACAGCCGCAATTTACGCTGCGAGAGCGAATATGCACCCTGTTATGTACACGGGTCCGGAGCCGGGAGGGCAGTTGATGATGACTACCGATGTCGAGAATTTTCCGGGCTACCCCGAAGCAGTCACGGGACCCGAGATGATGGAGCATTTTCGCAAACAGTCTGCAAGATTTGGGACGGATATACGCTACGAAAAAATTGCAAAAGTTGATTTTAGCCAAACTATTCATAGAGTTTGGACTGAAAGCGACGTAGAAATAACGGCTGATACAGTTATTAT
>JAYWGG010000319.1:0-3907 GCA_043778415.1 Saprospiraceae bacterium | reverse complement strand
GAAGAAAAACTCCAAGCAAGCGAGCAAGAAAGAATACTTTTGATGCAAAAAATCGAAGCCTTGTCCAAAAATAACTCTAAATAGAGCAGCTGCTACCTAATTTTAGACGGCATATTTGAAATAACTTTCTAACTTTGCCCAGCGGTTTCAAGAATCCGCAATATTAAACTCATTTGATAAAAAAATTGTATGAAAAAATTCGCAATCAAAAATTTGGCTTTTTTCTTGTTTTTCGCTTCTGTTTTCGCCGCGCAAGCTCAAGAATCCGTTCCCAACGGTCGCTGCGGCACCATCAACGCCGCCGACAGAACACTTATCGGCGAACACCTTTTTGAAAATCAACAAGCCATCGCCAACGGCTTGACGTATGAAAGAAATGCTATAAAATATATTCCTATAAAATTTCATATCGTCGCAAAGTCCGACAGTTCAGGGCGGATTTCGGGGGCAAGAGTCCTTGATTTGTTGTGCAGTTTTAACGCAAACTATCTCGACCAAGATATTCAATTTTATATAAAAAATGGTTTTAATTATATCAACGATGACAATGCTTACGAATCACCGTTAGAATTTTCGGGAGAAAATACACTCAAAATCAACAGAGATTTGGGGGCTCTTAACGTGTTTATTACAAATAAAATAGAATCTGTTTCATCAAATGGTATTGTACTTGGCATATATCGTCCCGCTGTCGGCTCTGACTATATAATTATCATCAAATCAGAAGTTCGTACTGGCGCGGCTACACTGTGTCACGAATCAGGACATTTTTTTAGTTTATTGCATACTTTCAACGGTTGGGATTGCGAACCTTACGACGTGAATCTTCACGGAACACAAGTCACAACTCTTGCTCCTTGCGGAGGCGTGGCAGGACCCGGATTGTTCAATAATAATTTGGTGAACGTCAAAGCGGAGTGTATGAACGGTACAGAAGGCAGTATTCGTGGGGATTATGTAGCTGATACACCAGCCGATTATAACTTCGGTTCAGGGCAGTCGGGCTGCGCAGCTTTCAATAAAATAGTGAAAGACCCTTGCGGCGACACCGTGAAGCCTCAAAATAATAATTTTATGAGCTATTTTAGTAATTGTGCCACTTATCAGTTTACTAATGGACAGAAAAACCTAATTTTAGCAAGCTATTTGAGCAACAAACGAAATTATATCCGACCAGCCAACCCCAACCCCGCACCTAATTTGTCAGTTATCAATACGTCTCCAGTTTTGATTTCTCCACTAAATAATGCTGTCACAACTACTTATGATTTAATAACATTTACTTGGGAAGCTGTCGCTGGTGCAGACAGTTACTTTATTGAAATATCAAAACTTTCTGAATTTCCTGAAAGTGCGTTTACTTATCGGCTTTTTTCTTCCACCAACACGGTTCAGCTCAAAAGAAATCTAAACCCCAACGCCAAATATTTTTGGAGAGTTCGTCCTTACAACAACCTTTCGACTTGTCAGGGATTTTCTAATTATGTCACTAATAAAGCTTTTTTTGTCACTGGTACTGCCTCCGCAAATTCCGATTTAGGTGCAAATGTGACTATTAATATTTTATCAAACCCAGTCGAAACAGGCGAAAAAATAATCGTCCAGACCGAAACAAAAAATACTTTGCGCGGCGATATTGCGCTCTGTTCAGTCACTGGTCAGGTGCTGCAAAATATCCGCGAAGTAGAGTTTGCGGCAGGCACTTCGAGTGTAGAACTTAACGCCGATTACCTTTCAGCAGGCATCTACATCGTCCATTTTCGCTCCAAAGACGGCACTGTTTGGAACGGTAAAGTTTTGGTAAAATAATTTTATTATTTTATAAAAAATTAAATCACAACTATATGAAAATCAGTATTTTACAATTTATATTCGGATTATTTTTTGCGCTAACAGCTGCTGCGCAAGACGGCGTTTTCAAGTATGACCTCGCGCCTTGCGGAACGCAGCCGACGAAATACAACGATGATTTTTTGGCGCATCAGCCGAATTTTTCGCGCAATACAGACACCATTTTGTACGTGCCACTTACTATCCATCTCACGGCGACAGATGCAGGCGGTGGCAGGTTTCCAGTAGCCAAAATGCTTGAATCTTTTTGCCAACTCAACAAGGATTTTGAACCTTCAAAAATTCAGTTTTATCTCGCTGGTGACATTAAATTTGAAAATAAAACAGCTTGGTACAACCACGATTCCATTATTCAGGGCGCAAATATGATGTTTGCAAACAACGTTCCGAATACTATAAATATTTATTTTTGTAGCAAAGCAGCCGGAAACTGCGGCTATAATCTTCCCTACGCAGGTATTTGCGTAGCCAAATCTTGCGCTGGTGTAGATAGCCACACTTGGGCGCACGAGTTGGGACACGGGCTGCGACTGCCGCACCCATTCTTGGGTTGGGAGGGCAAAACCTACAGCAATGCAACCTACGCCATGCCGACTCCGACTCGCGTAACTTACGACTACACGCAGTTCAAAGACTCTTTGCTCACGGATACTTTGATTATCGATACGACTTTCGTAGAGTTGGTCAGCTCCAGCAACTGCAACGTCGCGGCGGACCAAATTTGTGACAGCAAATCCGATTATCTTGCTTTCCGTTGGCAGTGCAACGCGACGACGAAAAAAAGTCTTCAAATCCAGAAAGACCCCGAAAATGTAGATTTTTTGTCCGACGGAACGCTCTTTATGTCCTACTCTTTTGATGAATGTCAGACCCGATTCACGGACGGACAAACCACAACTATGCGAAATTATTTGCGCGGACCAAAAGCCAATTTGCTTGCTAATCAGACTGTTCCAGATGTAGTAAGTACGCAGCCATTTCTGCCTTTGAGTCCGATTGACTCGGTCATTGTGCCTTTTTACAACGCCGTTCAGTTCAGTTGGCAAGCCGTACCGAATGCTACCAAATATCTTCTGCAAGTCAGTAAGTTACAAGACAATTTTAACTTTTACACCGAGTATTTGGTGAGCGGTACTACCAAAACTGTGACAGACCTTTTAGCTAACAAATCGTATTTTTGGCGCGTAAAACCGTTCAATACGCATTACTTTTGTGCTGCAAATTCCGCTCGCGGCACGTTCAGGACTTCTACCGTGAGCGGCTCAAAAGACCTGTCTTTGGAAGAGGAAAAAATACAAATTTTTCCAAATCCTACGCCCTGCGGCTCTCCAATTTATGTGGGCGTAGAGTCTGAAATGGCAATCAATCTAACTTTTAGGCTCTTCGACGTAAGTGGTAAATTACTCCTGCAACAAAATGAAAATACCACAGGCGCACAAAACACGTTCTCTGTAAACAGCAGTAACTTCGAAGCGGGAATTTATTTTTTGAGTATCGAAACACCGCTCGAAAGGTATTTTAGAAAAATAATAATCGTCAAATAATGTTTTTTAGTTTTTTTGGAAAAAAATAAAAATATCATACCTTTGCAAGGGATGAGGAAAAAATAAGGAACTTAATTTTTTCAATAAATTCAATCAATAACAAGGCATTTTGAGGCGCAACGCAGAGCGTTGAAACGAAAAAATAACGCAGTAATTGGTTGTGTTTGGCAGAAAAAATGAGTTGTTTATTTTAGATACATTCCCAAGGCGAAAGTTAGCAAAAAAAATCTTTGTATTTTAAAATAAAAAAGAATGGAAATCACAGCAGAAGAAATGCCAATGTCATCGGCAGTCAAAACGAAAAACTCCAAGTCTAACGGAATAAAAAAAGCCGAATCCAACGCAAACGGTGCGCATAAATTAGTTCCGACCGAATTTAGCAAACAAACTTACCTCGACTGGTACGAAGTGATGCTCCGAATTCGACTTTTTGAAGACCATATTTATGCCGTCCACGGCGACGCAGATGCAAGTCGCGGCTTTTTGCACGTTTACAACGGACAGGAAGCCAT
>JAYWGG010000318.1:0-3922 GCA_043778415.1 Saprospiraceae bacterium | reverse complement strand
GTGTTCCTTGATTGATTACTGTAATCGTAAAGGTTACATTGTCGCCCGGCTTGATTGCGCCTGTGGTCGTCAATACTTTGGTCAATGCCAAATCGAATTTTTCTAAACGAATCACTGCAATATCGTGGTCGTCTTCGTCGCCGCCCGTCTTTCCGTTGCCTGTGATTACATTGTCTTGAACATTGGTTTCGGTATTGAAGCCGTCTGGAGTGGAGTCTATATCGTCTAAATTACGGTTTACCCCATTGTTATCTTGGGTTGATGTAATCTCTGCGGTATTTGTTAAATTACCTGTGGCAGCATTCGCAGCTACACGCAACAAAATAGTTATTTTAGCAGAATCGCCTGGAGCTATCGCTTGCGTGATGGTATGAGTGGCTGTCGTATTATTTGTACCAAGCGTCCAACCATTTGCATCATTAGGACTCAACACCAATCCATTGGGAAGGTAATCAATTATCCCAGTATTTTGGGCGGTAATTGTTCCCTGATTAAAAATGGTAATTACAAAAGGCACGTCCTGCCCGATTTGGACTGGCGTGGTTTGGGTGGTAGTCTTGCGGAGCGCAAGGTCAAAAGTACCCGTACTAAAGCCCGCATCTAATGTGTGGTTAGTACTTCCTTCTGGACCCGTTGTGACGGAGATGGTTGGAAAACCATTCGCAGGTCCCGATGTGGCAACCGTTGCGTCCGAATCATTCAAATCCTTATTCGCGCCTTCGCCTGTGTTGGCTACCGTGAGCTGATAAGGAGTGCCTCCGATATTCAGACCCGTTGGAGAGTATTGTCCGCCTGTTCCGAAAGCAATGGTATAAGCCGTATTCGGCAGCAATCCGTCGGAAGAAGAGAAATAATATTCACCGTTGGCGTTGGTCGTTTTGGTAGCGACCACTTGACCAGCAGCATTGTATAAGGTGACATTGACTCCAGCAAGTGGCTGCTCGCAGGGGTCTTGGATACCATCGCGGTCGGCATCGAGCCAAACGTAATTTCCTATTTGAAGTGGAGGCAAATCGCAGAGTGCCTCTATATCGCCGAGTCCCGAGGCTTTTCCGAAAGTACCCGGATCTTGTTTATAAATATTATAACCACCGCCAGAGACGTGCTTTCCAGTTGCATTGTCGTATCGGACTATTCCCCCAGCATTAATGGTATTGAGGTCGGCATCAATGGAAGTAGTAATGACATAGCCATTGCCGGGTAGCATTGCGATTCCTCCTTGTGCGGCATCTTGGTGGTAGCTGTTTGTGGTATTTCCGTCGCCCGGAGTACCCACTGGCGCGGCATCGTCATAATACTCACCCGTACCAGGTCCTTGTCCGTTGTTGCCGCTATTAGTTGAGCAGGTATTTCCTGCATTGGTTACGGAGCCATTATTTTCTATCGTCCATTGCGTGTTGCCTGTCAAGCCAGCACGAAGTAAATCTCCACCAGCGAAACCGATAAATCCGCCTTGTCCAGTATTGGGATCTGGAGAGAAGTTTAGATCTCCTGTTTGCATACCTGTCCTATCCAAAAAGCCGAGAATCATATCTCCATTGCCGTCAAACTCGATGTCAGAAAGAATAGGTTGTGGATAAATAATTATGCTTCCATTGCATGGATTCGGAAATTGCAGCGTCCACGGATTCCAATCTTTCGATGGATTAGTAGTGCAAGCATTGTCCGTAATTCCTTTATTATAATTCAAAGGGAAACTCAAAACGAGCGTTGGCGTACTACCAACAGCGTTAGGATCTATTTTATAAACATTTGCTTTTAGGTCAGCTTTACTTTGGGAAGATTCTGCGGAGCAGACCGTTCCGACGTATAAAAATCCTTGATAGTATTTCAAACCCCACGGGCGATTATCGCCTGCATTGCTGCAGTTACTGGGTACTGACCAAGAACCTTGCACAGAGGTCGTACCTGCTGTAGGATTGTTGGGGTCTATGTTCAAGCTATATACTTTTCTATCTAAAAGATTGACGAAATATAATTTTGAGCCGTCGTCAGAAATATCTAAATCTCCGATACCTGCTTTTCCAACATTGTCAAAACCAACTTTGTCAGCGTTAGGACAAAAAAGTCCTCCTCTCATGTCTCGATTAGCTCCATTTTGAAAGTTAGCATTGTTTCCTACATTAATTCCTAAATTAGACGCATTTACGAATGGAGCAGTCGTATTGTTGGTCATATCAGCGATGTAAATACCACCCAAGCCTTGAGGACCAAGACCTGCGTGACGCTTTACGACTGCCGAACTGAATAATTTTTTACTGCGTTTTTGGTAAGCAACTCCCCACAAGGCGCCCGTCTGTGCCAGCGTACTTACAGAAGTGCTTGCTGAAGCAGTTGCTACACCGCTTGTTTGCGAAGCCATCAAGGTCAAGCCTGTCTGTGGTGCGGCCAAACCTACGCCCCTACAATCATCGGTAGTTACTAACGGGTCACCGTTGCGAAACTGTGGCACAACGACTTTGGGGTCTGCTTGACAATATTCATTGGGGTCTGCGACACCAAGATTAGCACCGCACGTTGGCGACGCGACGCGCTGCACCGAAGTGCGTGAGCCGCTGCCGTTGAAAGTACCCGATTTGTTATAAATCGCTGGAATATTACTGAACTCCACACGGAGTGGGTAAGCGGCTGGCGCAATACCCGCAAATGAGTAGTAACCACAAGAGTTGGTGGTGGTAGTCCCTACGGCAACGCCCTGACAGTTGTAGGCAGTGACGGTAATGCCCGCTACACCTGCTTGTTCAAAGGGTTGTTGAATACCGTCGGAATTGAAGTCCTTCCAAACTTGTCCGCCGAGCTGTCCGTTTTGACAGATTGGCGCACAGCCGCATCCGGGTGGAGCGGGAGTGGGAGCGTTTAGCGATTTGCTGACATCAAATGCCCAAGATGGAGCTGTGATGGAAATGACTGTAAAAACAGTCAAAAGTGCAATGCGTGTTACTGCTGATTTCATGTGTGAAGTGTATTTTGCTTTGATAACTAAAAAAAGTTAAAATGCTAATTTAAATTGTATATTGCTGTATGAAAATTATTAGTATCTTGCTATTTTGTTAAAATAGTAATTACCCGAATCTTGATATTCAAAATTCGAGTGAAAAATTTGTATTTCTATCGGTTTGGAAGACAACGAAAAAAAATTGTCCCTAAAAGTGGAACAAAATATATGTAAATACTGGGGTTCGTTGTTTAAATCGGAAAAGTGCGTCTTTGCAAATGCAAATATAGACGCTTTGAAACAAAAATCCAAATAGATTTTTGTTTCATTCAAAATTTTCATAAAAAATTGTTCTAAATTCTCTACAAACTGCGTTAAAACCATCAATATAGTATTAATTGTTTTGTAGCTTTTTACCGTGTGAGTAAAAGTTGTCATGTTGTTTTGTTTGCGAAATACTTGTTAGTTGTTCTATTCCCGCTCTGTTCGCTCGCTCATTGTGCGACTTTTGGACTCAAAAATGTAAAAAAGTCACAATCAAAAAAAATTATAGTTTAGCAGAAGTTATTTTCGGATATAGAGGACGTTATTTGTCACTGTAATCCTGTTTTAACTTACTGGTGCAATGTTAGATAGAAAAATAAGTATAAAGTACACCTGTTTTTCAAAAATGTGACATGGTATAAATATTATTTTTATTAAAGAATTATTCGATTTATTAGATTTAAACTGTATTTACAAAAAATAAAATAAAATAAAACTGCATAAATGTTGCACAAAATAACAAACCTTTCTCAAAACTCAAGATTTATTTGTGCTAAAATCAGACAAAAAAGGCTTTTCTTTTGTTTAATTCACTCATGTTACGCTAGGATTTTAAATTGACTCTTTTGAATTTAGCCTTGTAGCTATTTACTTGGTCTTTGTCACTTTTTTTCTTGATAAAAAAAGTAACCAAAAAAATCAAGTGCTCTGTATAAATTCTAA
>JAYWGG010000317.1:0-12710 GCA_043778415.1 Saprospiraceae bacterium | reverse complement strand
TTCAATTTTTGCTCCCGAAGCCAACTTATATTTTTCGCCTGTCGCAGCATTTGTAATTTCTATAAGAATCTCGCCGCCGCTCTCGATGGGCGCACTCTGGGAAATAGTAGGTTTTTGGAATCGAATCATGTCGCCTTTTTTCCAAATTTCTCGGACAAATATATTGACAACTGTGCCAGTCGGACAAGCTGTTCCGCCGAAATTCGTTAGTGTAGCAGTAGCGGCAGCGGTATTCATAAATCGAATCTTACAGCCGTGTTTGGTGTAAAAAGCTCCCGCCAAACCATTGCCAGTATAAATACCCTGAAACGTTGTGTCAGTATCAGTGCCTGCTTCCAGAAAACTGCGCAACTCTCCGAGCGTATAGTCGGGCGCAGCACTTCTGGGAACAAACACATCTACATCTCTGAAGCAGGCTGAAAAACAAAAGATAATTGTTACAGCAAAAAATGTCACAAATAATTTATATTTCATTTTTTTATATTTTTTTTATCAAAAATAAAGTTTTCAAAAAGCAATGTGTTGTCGCCAATAAGATACGTTAAATGGCGAAAGTGCTGCTTCAAACCAAGATAATTTTTTTAAAATTCGTAGCGAAGTCCGACTACCAAATTTACTTTTACCGTGCGCTGCTGCAACGGATAATCGTTCAAAGTTAGGCTTTGGAGAGGGTACAAAAAACCACTTTCTACGCCAACCCTCCAATTATCGGCGAAGCGATAAGAAGCTCCCAGATTGGCAGTAAGTCCCAATCCTACTCGGTCACTATACACTCGAAAAGAATCGTTGAAGCGTGCTGGAATACCTGTTGGGGTCAATATTTCTCCTGATTTTTTAAATTTTAGATTGACCAAAACGCCACCGTAAGCGTTAAGTCCCCAAACCCTCTTACTCGACAGTGGCACATCAAAACCAAACTGCAATGGCAGGTCGAATGTCGTAAAACGATTGTAGGTTTCTTTTTCGCGCCGACCGGTTATTGTCGCCGTCGTGGTGTCCATTCTGATGATATTTCCGTTCAAATCTCTGATAATATTTACGGCGGTAGTGGTTCGTTCTTCGCTTTCATTGACGTATTTCATTTTCTCTAATAAATGACTTGCGGACGCGCCAATGCGCAGCGCCAAGCCAGACGAATGTACCAATCCAAGTCTAATACCTTCTGTATGTCCTGTCACAAAAGTTTCAGAATTTTTTCTAATATTAATGTATTTTGTAGCGGCTTCGCTCTTACTTTGCCATTGTTGGACGCTGTACTCTGCTCCACCAAAAGCCTCTACAAAAATATCCCATGTATTTTTTATTCCCTTGAATCCGTAGCAACTGTGGTCGGCAATCGGAAAAGTGTAGTTATTTGCTGTTTCCACCGACGAATGTACTGGCTGATACTCGAGGGTAGGCAAGCTATTGAAATGCGCTGGTATTTTTTCTAAATCTTCCGTCGTTTCGACCCTTCGAGCGGTAGTAGTGTTAACTTCAAAAAAATCTTTCGGATAAATTTCTTGTTCGTCTTCCGCAAAAAGCACTGAATTTTGGGCATCAGAGTAAATATCTTTTTTATTCAAAAAAATGTTATTTTGTAAAATATTATTTGGTTTTAGTTTATTTAATTCATCACCTAAAATTATATTTTTTGATATTTTTTGAGTCAATAAATTTGTATTTTTAATATTATTTTCTTTATATAATTGTATTTGAGAAGTCACGTTTTGTTTTGTTACACTTTCAGTTTGCTTTATGTCGGGCGCAGTCCGCAGCAGTCCAAAGCAAACACACAGCCCCAAAGCTGCCAACGGAAACCACCAAGCTACCAGACGGCGGCGTTTCCTACGAGCCAACCGAGCCTCAATTTGCTGCCAAACCGCTTGCGGCGGTGGCGAACTGAAGTCAGAAAATTTCTCTTTGTAAACGTCTTCCAGACGGTCGTACCTTTTCATATCTTATTTTTTTCATATTCCGGAAACTGTATCAATATCAACTGGCGGAGCATTTTTTTAGCCTTCGTAAGCTGCGAGCGCGAAGTACTTTCTTCGATGCCGAGAGCCGCTCCTATCTCCGCATGACTGTATCCCTCTATCACAAAAAGATTGAAAACAGCCCGATATCCTGTTGGTAACTGCTGCAATACGTCCAATAATTCTTGGCGTGTCAAATCAGCGATAACATCGGTATCTGCTGGAATATCAGGAAATTGATCGGTATAAATTTCGTTTTTCAATGCTGAAGATTGTATCATTCGCAATGCCACATTTACCACAATCCTCCGCGTCCAAGCACCCAAACTTCCTTTCCCTTGATAATCCTTTAAGTACCGAAATATTCGGATAAAACTTTCTTGCAAAATATCCTGCGCCTGCGCCGCGTCACGCGCATACCGAAGACTGACTCCGTAAAGCTCTCGACTGAAATGCTCGTAAAGTTCTTGCTGTGCAGCCGCTTTACCTTTCAGACATTCTGCAATCAATTTTTTTTCATCCATCTTCGTAGCTTAATGATTTGCTCAAACAAGATACAATAGTTTTTCTTTTCGCTGCCTGCACCAATAAAAATATTAAATATAAATTTTTTTGTTAAATTTTAACATTTTTTTATTTTTTTTAACTAAACTTTAATTTTATTTTTATTATTGCTATACTATTTGATATTACCTTTACCATTAATTTTACTAAAATACGATTTATGAAAATATTTTTATTTTTTTTATTCCTATTTTCCCTCTCTATTCAGCCTGTGGCTTCGCAAACATCGGCGGAGCTTTTAGCGAAGGCAGACGCTAAAGCAATGGCGATACGAAAGAATGAAAACGAAATAGAGTTTGACGCAAGAAGTATTTTATCGGGCTATTATGGCTTCACTTACAAACGAAAATTGGAAGAAAAACGCTACGTCCGCACCAACGAAAAACGCCAACTGCGATTAGGATTTACTCTTTTTACGGACTGGAAATTCAGAGAACAAAAATCAGATTCCTTTGACACAGTAAAATTCGCTGGCAGCAACTTTGAATCTTCGGAGCGGTACTTTTTTACCAAAAAACGCTCTCGGCAAGATTATAACTTCGGCATCGGCTATGAATTTCAGAAAGGTTTGAAACAAAAATTTACCGTTTTTTATGGCGCAGACCTTTATACAGGCTTTAGCAACCGAATTATATCTCATCAAGTACCTTACAAAGACGCATCTGGCAGTCCGACTGACCGATACGGAAACAAGTATTATTTTTATGAAGACCTCGAGTATAGCAGCATTTCATTGGGAATTATTCCTTTTGGCGGAGTCCGATATTACATTTTTCCATACTTGAGCGTGGGCGTTCAGGTGAGGGCGATTTTCGGCTATCAGTTTGATTCTGTGCTGTTCGGATTGGATAAATCAACTTATAAAAGTCATTCTTTTGTGGCAGATTTTCAGAATACAACCGCTTTGAGCGTCAATATTGGCTTCTAACTAAAAATTTTAAAACTAAAAAATTATGAAAAAATTAATCTTATTTCTACTTTGCAACGTCGCCTCTGCTTGGCTCTTCGCTCAAACAAACGCAGAATTACTCCAAAAAGCGGACGAAAAAGCTTTGGCTATCCGACAGTTTCGAGATGAAATCAACATCAATACGACTGGTCTTCTCGGAGGTTTTTATGGTATGACTTACAAGCGAAGACTCGACGAAAAACGATACGTCCGCACCAACGAAAAACGCCAACTACGGTTTGGGCTGGATTTTTATGTGAACGTAAATATAGCTGACAACAAAAAAACGTTTACTACATCTGTTTCAGTTCCTGTCGGAGGAACTGCGACTCGCACCTATGAAGCCGTAAAGAAAAATTCGTCTCAACATTATAATATAGGCATTGGCTACGAAATTCAAAAAGGCTTAAAACAGGCTATAACCGTTTTTTACGGATATGATTTTGGTACTAATTTCTCTTATGATACGGCAGGAGATTCTAATAAATCTTATAATTTCCGAGTTGGTGGCGTACCATTTTTCGGATTGCGCTACTATTTTCTGCCTTATTTGAGCTTGGGCATCGAAACTGGCGCGTTTATTGGCTACCAATTTGAAAAAAGAACTTTCTTTTCAGATAACATAAGTTACAAAAGCCACAGCATCGTAGCCGACTATATTCCTGTGCGAGCGTTCAGTATCAATGTCGGCTTTTAATTTATTAGAAACGTATTTAAAATATGAATATTAGCGGCTGGCAAATAAAAAACAAGATTATATTGAATTTTAGCACCATATTATTGGGTGTGGTTTATATTTCGTGCATTTTTTGGCTCGGAAAGTACGTTCCACGCAGCAATTTTGTGGCACTTTTTTCAGGTGTATTATTTGTCACAATTTTAGGTATTTCAGTTTTTTTTATTGTAAAAATACAACCCAAACTGCTTTTATTTTTTGTCGGAGTGAGTTTAGTGGCGCGGTGTTGCCTACTTTTTGTTTTTCCAGCTTGGTCAGAAGATATTTACCGTTTCCTTTGGGACGGACATCTCTGGCAACTCGGACTTCACCCATTCGAGCAAACGCCTGTTTATTTAATTGAAAATCAGATACTTACAGATGAAATAAGTTGTGATTTATTTGCCAAAATGAACTCTCCAGCTTACTTTAGCATCTATCCGCCTGTCTGCCAAGCGGTTTTTTGGAGCGCAATTTTTTTATTTCCAAAAGATATTTTTGCGGCAACCGTTTGTATCAAAATATTTTTGTTGTGCTGCGAATTTGGTTCTATATACCTGATAATCAAGCTATTAAAGAAATATCAACTGCCAGAAAGTAACGTTTTGCTCTACGCACTTCACCCACTTCCTATTCTCGAGATTTGCGGCAACGCGCATTTTGAGGGCGCGATGATTTTCTTTTTATTGCTTGCGATTTATGGTTATTCAACGATTAATCTTTCTCTATCTCGACTTACTTTCAGCACTTTATCGGTCGTACTTTCGGTAGCGTCCAAACTTCTTCCATTGATGTTTGTACCAGTTTTATTTTTTTATTTGAAAGGAAAAAACAAATTTTATTTTATTTCAATTTTATTTTTGGGTTTATTTATTATTTTTATTCCGATTTTTAGCCCAATTTTTATACAAAATTTTTCTAATAGCTTGAACCTCTATTTCCAAAAATTTGAGTTCAATGCCAGTATTTTTTACCTTTCTCGCAGTGTCGGACATTATTTCCTACACTACGACCCTATACTTTTTATGGGACCGATTCTGTCTGTTTTGGTAGTTTTTATTATTTTGGGTATTAGTTGGCAAAGAGAAATATCTCAACTTCGACTTTTAGAAACAATGCTAATCGCCAGCAGTTTGCACCTATTTTTTGCTACTGTTGTTCATCCTTGGTATGTCACAATGCCACTTTTTCTGTCCATTTTTACACGTTGGCGTTTCCCTTTCGTTTGGGCTTTTGTTGTATTTTTGAGTTATATTAGCTACGCAAACCCGCCGTTTCGGGAGAATCTTTGGGCGGTAGCTTTAGAATATATGATTGTTTTTTGTACTATTATTTACGAATTATCGGTTAAAAATCGCATCACAAAAAAAGGTATAAAACGGTAAAAAATACCAAATTTTTGCCCAAATATATCTTTGATGGCTTCTTTTCTCTATTTGCGATTTTTAACTATAATTCCGTTTTACTTACGAAATAAAAAATTTAATCCTCTATTTTCATCAACTCTCCTATCACATGACTCGCCATTTGCAAGCCAAAAAGCGCGGGAATGTAGGAAATTGTGCCATAAAAAGACTTTTTAAAGTTGCTTCCATCGGTCATGCGAAGCGCTGACTCTGGCACAGGCTCGTCCGAAAAAACAACCGCCATTCCCTTAAAATTTCGATGACCCAATCGTTTGAGTCCCTTGCGGACGTGCAACGCCAGCGGGCAAGTGTGTGATTTTGAAATATCCGCCAGCTTTACTCGCGTCGCGTCCAACCGTCCACCCGCACCCATCGAGCTAATAATTTTAGTATTGCTCTCTCGGCAGGCAATAATCAGATTCAATTTAGGCTGCAAACTATCGATACAATCAAGCACAAAATCGAATTTTTCGGATTGTATCAACTCCGCCATTCGCTCGGGCTGCAAAAATTCGGACAGCACCGTAAGTTCTAATTCGGGATTAATTTCCTTCATTCGCTCTCCCATCAGCATTGCTTTTCCCTGTCCGACGGTGCGATGCGTAGCGGGAAGTTGGCGATTGGTATTGGTAATATCCACTACGTCGCCGTCCACAATCGTCATTTTTCCGATACCTGTGCGGGACAAAAATTCGCCCGCATAACTGCCTACACCGCCCAAGCCAACCAATAAAATATTAGATTTTTTTAATTTTTCCAAATTTTCTTTTCCTACCAGCAGTTCTGTCCGCTCCAACCAGTTTGTCATTTTGTATTGATTATTTTTTGAAAATTTTGTTCTATCCGTTCTTTTAATTCTTCTATTGAAATACTGCGAATTTCCGCTGCCGCCGAATAAATATCTTGAATAGAAATATTTACGCCATCTGTTTCTAACAAAAATCTATCGGCGGGAATACTCGCCAATGCAAGCCGCGCAGTACTTTTCTCCTGCAAAATTCGTGCGCCAAACGAACAATAACAAGCACTTTTTAGGACATCTTTAAGCACTTCCTGCTTGTACTGAAATCCATGTAACACGAAAGGCAAATCGAATTTTTGCTTATTTTTCTCCGCCAAAATCTCATATATCGTCCGCACGGAATGAACAATCACTGGCTTTTGTACTACTCTCGCTATTTTTAGTTGCTCAATAAAAGCCGTTTTTTGGAGTTCCCAAGGCGTTTGGGTTACTTTATCCAAACCAATTTCTCCCAAAAAATATACATTGTCAAGTGAAGCCAGACTTCGGACTTCGTCCAACTGCTGCTCGAGCGTGGCTTCCGTCACATACCAAGGATGTATTCCGACGGAATAAAAAAACTGTTGATTGGTCAGCTTGTCTTTCCCAACGACGATATTTTGTACTTCGAAAACATCTTTGTTCACGCGTTGCGCGTGTGTATGAGTGTCAATAAATCTCGGAGTTGTCGGAGGTTTTGGCACAAAAAAAGACTCAACTGGTATTTCCACCTGTTGAGTCTTTTGTATTTTTTGACTATAAAAATCCATCAAATGAACAAGTTAGGAATGAAGAAAAAATAAGATACTTAAATTTTTCAAATAAATTCAATCCATAACAAGGCATTTTTGAGGCGCAACGCAGAGCGTTGTAACAAAAAAATAACGCATTAATTGATTGAATCTAACAGAAAAAATCAGTAGTTTATTTTAGATACTTTCCCAATTAATACTGCCAAAGGTCTTGCTCAAAATTGAAGATTTCATTTTTGATCTTATCACCTTCCAATAATTGATCCACTCCTTGCACATAATCCACCAAAAAACGGTCGAAAACGTTGGATTCTTTCATAATATAGCTGGAAAAAAACCGTGCTTCGAGCAAATTTTCCCAAGACATTGGGCTTGCGTCGTTGCCTGCGATGTTGTAAACACGATGTTTGCCCAACATCTCGCGGCACTCTGGATAGTATATCCAAAAAAGTGGTCGCGTACCGCGAAAATTTCCATCTTTCCCCAACACGTCTATTACTGGTGCGATACCAAGTATTCGGACTTTCATAACCGAAGCTTCGGAGTCGAAATACCACAACTCTTTCATACGGAAAGTCTTCACGTCCTCTGGCTTCAAGTCGTTGTGGGTGACTTTGATTTTGATTTGGTACGTTTCTGGGTCTGTAGTTTCCACTGTATCGGTTGTACCACCCAATGCGTCAGCTACATCTTGAAGCGAGTAAGGCTTGTCGAACTTACCATTTGCATTGTCGTTGGCACTATACACCGTGATTTCTCCTTTCAAAGCAGAATCAAACAGCAATTTTGCAAAGGGCAACTCTGGATAAGAGAACGGCAAATTCATTTTCTCCCGAACATCTAATACACGCCAGACTCTTTTTTCCCAAAAAATATCCGCTTCGCGTACTGGGTCGTAAGCCAAAATCTTTCGTTCTACGATGGTTCTTTTCTCAACCACCCCGTCCAAAGGTGCTGGCTTGTCGGGCGCACTGGACTCCGTTTTGGGAGTTTCTGGCGTTGCGGGCGTTCCGTTACCAGTAGTGTTTTCTGGCACTTGCGCAATAATAGCTGTTGTCATACAAAACGTCAGCACCAATGTATTCAAAAATTTGAGGGCAGATCTCATGGATAATAAAGTATAGATGATAAAAAAATAAGTTTATTTAATGTTGAAAAACAAACCTCCCAAGTTACGACCTGTTGCGTCGCCTGGGCAGAGTGCTTTTACGTCGTCAAAATAATAGACATCGCCTGCTTTTGCACCTGCGGTAATGCCCCCGATTTGAGCATTGTAACGACCGCCTGCATTGACTAATTCGGCACCAATGTCTATACTTCCCTTCGCTTTTTTCGTCATTTTGAAACCTTGTATCTGGCATTTCGCGTCGAATACAAAAGTTTCATCTAACACAGCAATCATACCCTCTTGGGCTTTGAACTCACCCGCATTGATACTTCCTGCCAACAAGCGACCGCCGAGTTTTGCAACTGGCGTAGGGATACGAAGGACACGGAATTTTTTGGTATCGCTCAAGCCACCACCAGAAACACTGATGACCGCTTCTCCCGGACGCTGTCCTGTCACAACATAATTCGGTCCATTCACGCGACGGATATCGCAACCCGTAGCACTTACTTTTAGTTCGTTGCTCGAAATACCAGCCGCCGAGACGGTTACAGGATTTTCTACGCCCATGTAAAATACATTCATCTTGTCAGCCGAAACTGCTACTGAACGCTCCCCTACTTCATACTCAAAGTCGCCCGTGACTGTTTTTACTTCACCAGTCAATGGATTTTTGATAGAAGCCGAAGCCTTTACGGTCTTTTTACCCAACTCGCTGCTCGTAGATTCATAATGCGCTACTCCGTCTTTTACGCCCAGACCAGAGCCATTGACACTGATAGACACGCCCGAACCCGGATTAGAGCTGTAAGCTGCCAAATAGACATCCGCCTCAAATTTTTCGCCTTTGATAACGTAGCCTTTTTTAGGAGCAATCGCCACCTTGAAGTTGTCGAATTTGATGTCTGTACCGCCTATTTTATTGAAAAAATAATTCAATACTGCGGTTTCGGAAGTTTTCATATCCGCTTGCAGCTTGGAGAAAAACGGCATCACAGCCGCTACTGGCATTTGTTTGAACTTGTATTCAGACCACGTTTTTGCCTTTGAATCTTGCGCGATAGAATCTACTTTTAGGGCGATTTTACCTGCGATTTCATCTCTGTCTTTCGGGTCTTTGATGAGGGAAAGTAATTTCTCACGCGCCTCATTTATCTTTGCTTCCACCTCTTCTCCTTTTTTCTCTGTGATGAAAAGGTGAGTCGTCACGTCTTTATCTTTGTAGCGTTTCGGACGACCATCTGTATAGTGTTCGTCGCGTCCGCCTGCGGCTTCGATGAGCTTAGTGTTCACATCTTCGATGTACGCCGAAAATTCTTTTGAGATAACTTGCGTTTGTGTAGAAGACCCACGGAATCCTTCATTGATAGGATTTTTATAGGCATCAGCTTGCTTATCTATTTGTTTCATTACCTGCGTATTCGAGCCATCTACGATAGCGTTACTGGCAGTGATACCTTTTTTCAAAGCGAAAAAAGCGTTGATAATTTCTGCGGAAACATTGAGTGCAAGCAAAGCTGTGAGTACCAAGTACATTAGGTTAATCATCAACTGCCGCGGTTCCTTAGGAATTGACATATCTTATTGATTTTTATTATGTTAATGAAAAAAAGTCAGGTTCATTTTAGGAATGTGTCTAAAATAAACTACTCACTTTTTCTGCTCAATCCAATCAATCACTGCGTTATTTTTTCGTTACAACGCCCTGCGTTGCACCTTAAAAATGCCTTGTTATTGTTTGAATTTATTGAAAAAACTGGAGTAGCTTATTTTTCCCCATTCTTTAGGAATGGCTTTTGGTCAGAAAAAATTTGATTATTTTCCTATGTTAGCCATTGCGCCCAGCATATTGCCGTAAACGGAATTCAAAGAACCCAAATTTTTGTTCAGCGCAGTCAGTTGGTCTTTATATTTTTTAGAGTCCTCCAAAGAATCTCCCAAATTTGCCATAGCCTCGTTCATTTTTGTATAGAAGTTGCCCATGGATTTGATTTGGTCTTTTGTGCCAGAGAAATCTACTTCTTGGAGTGCTTTCAAAGAAGACATACTTTTGGACATAGACTGCAGCTCGTTCAACATTCCGCCGAGCTTTTGCTCCACCACTTGACCGTTCAAGCCCGGAAGTGTTTCTTGTTGCGGTCCTGCTGCCAAAGGTGTTATTTTAGAGCCGTAGCTGTCCAATCCCGGATATAATTTTTCCCAGTAGTAGTCCTTCTCGGGTCCGAGGATTCCCAACATCAAGAAAAGTCCCGCCTCTACACAAAGACCGATAGACAACATAAAACTTGCACCCGGCAAACTCTCGATTTTGAAGAGTGCGCCCAACAGTACGACTGCGGCTCCAACGCCGATGATTAGATTTTTCAGATACTTAAAACCTGCTGATTTTACAAAACTCATCTTTTTCTTTTTAAATAGTTAGTAATAAAAGTTATTTTTTAAAAAATTTTAAACGGTATTATTCAGGAAATAAGTAGGAATTTAATACCTCAAAATTTGATTGAACTATAATTAAATTTTTAATTTTAGAAGTCATTAATCGAGCGACCCAAGAAGCTCAATGCACAACGGAAACCCAAATAAGACTTGGTAGTATCTTGGTATTCGTAGTGACGAGTACCCGTTTGGAGAAAATAAGCAATATCTTTCCAAGAGCCACCACGCACCACCTTGCGCTTGAATGCTTCGGGGTCTTCTTCTTTTGCATCGTAAGTGATGTTCGGGTTCATATCGTGGACGAAGTTATACGCATCTTCTTGATAAGATGTTTCAGTCCATTCCGACACATTACCCGCCATATTATACAGACCGAAATCATTCGGGAAATAAGCGTCTGCTTTCACAGTGTATTGTCCGCCGTCTTCTACATAATTTCCGCGACCGGGCTTGAAGTTTGCCAATAGGCAGCCCTTTGCGTTGCGGGTGTAATATCCGCCCCAAGGATAAGGAGCCAAATCGTGACCGCCACGAGCAGCGTATTCCCATTCGGTTTCGAAGGGTAAACGGAACTCTTCCGAATTAACTTCACCGTTTTTGCCTGACGCACGGTACATATTCCAGAGCTGGGTTCTCCACGAGCAGAAAGCACGCGCCATTTTCCAGTTCACTCCTACGACTGGATAGTCATCGAAAGCGGGGTGCCAAAAGTAGTTACGCGTCATCGGCTCGTTGTATGAGTAAGTAAAGTCGCGAATCCAAACCATTGTGTCTGGATAAATCATTACTTTGTCTTTTTTCATATTTGTATTGCTCCGACCGCCGTATTTGTCGCCTGCCATTGCTTTCCAATCGCGCCAGTTGTATTCAAATGATAACTTACGAATATCGAATTCTTTTTTGCCTGCAAAACGCTCGTTGCCCTTGTAGTAGAGGTCTTCCAACGTTTCGTCAGTCCAGTCAATTTTTTGTTTCCATTCTATACGCTGCTGACCAGTTGCGTCATCGGACTCTATGAAGTGGTCGAGTCGGGCGTGCGCCAAAGAGTCTTTGACCCAATCCACAAACTGACGGTATTCGTTGTTGGTGATTTCGGTATCGTCCATGTAGAAGCCACTGATGGAAATAGACTTGGGCTGCTGCACGAAAGTATTGTTTATGTCTTGGTCGCTTCCGCCGATGTGCAAAGTCCCAGACTTGATGTAAGCCATGCCGTAGGGATTGATACCTTTCCATTTCGGGCGATCCATTACGCCAATCAACTGACCGTTTTGCTTCTTTCCACAAGATGTTACTATCGTCATCAATACGATTAGGGAAAGTAGTGTTTTAAGTATTTTTTTCATTTTAAAAGTAAAATAAGGAGATAGATGATAATTAGACCTTCCAACGAAGACATATATATTTATAAAACAGATGTAAAGATAATTTGAAAAAATATAATTTACAAATTTTTTACGAAAAATGTGACAATTTTTATCGTTACTGAACGCAGTACCATTTTGCGTGCGGCAAATGTAAACAAAACTACGGATAGAATTTGCACGTTGATAAGTTAAATATTCCTTAAACTTTCAAAAAATGTGCGCTATTCAAAATCTTGGGTTGAAAATGATAGGCGGAAGCAAGGCTTTTCCCATCGAAGTCCGCAAATTATATCCTAACAATATTTCGTGAGAGCCATTTTGGACAGTTTTTAATGCAGAAATACCCACATCGTAACTGTACGCCACCCGCCAATGCTCGCTGAACTGAAACCCAACCAAGGCTACCACCGCATCTAAACTATTTTTGTTGTATCCCCTCAACGATGCACCTGCAAAAATATTGCTTTGGTAGTTGATTATCAACGAAATATCTGATTGTGTCTGGGTCAAATCGGACTTTATTAACGCCGCCGGCTGAAGTGTTAGCGACTCGCTCAAAGGTATCTGATACGCAAATGTAAAAAAATAGTTGCTAATTGATTTAATTTTTAGTCCATTTATAGAAAATTTTATGGGCGACTTCAAAATATTATCTGCCGCCGCACCTATTTCTAATC
>JAYWGG010000316.1:0-12728 GCA_043778415.1 Saprospiraceae bacterium | reverse complement strand
CAAAGAAGCTGAATATTGATATTTTTGAAACAATTTACTACGCTGCGCTCACAGAATCCTGCGCGTTGGCAGAGAAGTTAGGAGCTTACGAAAGCTACGAAGGTTCGCCGATTAGCAAAGGTATTTTTCAGTTTGATATGTGGGGCGTTGCGCCGACCAAGCGTTGGGATTGGGATATTTTAAGAGAAAAAATCGCAAAATTTGGAGTCAGAAATAGCTTGTTGGTAGCTCCAATGCCGACTGCATCTACGTCACAAATACTCGGAAATAATGAATGTTTTGAACCTTACACTTCCAACATTTATACCCGCCGCACCTTGTCGGGCGAACACATTGTGGTCAATAAACATTTGTTGAAAGATTTGATTCGTTTGGGACTTTGGGACGAGGAAACGCGCGAAATGTTGATAGCTTCCAACGGCTCAATTCAAAATATCGAAGGAATACCGCAAGAAATCAAAGATCTGTACAAAACTGCCTACGAAATTAGTATGCGAGTGCTGATAGACCAGTCGGCGGATAGGGGAGCGTTTATTTGCCAAAGCCAGAGTCTGAACCTTTTCGTCGAAAATCCGAATTATAAAAAGCTGTCTTCGATGCACGTTTACGCATGGCAAAAAGGCTTAAAAACAGGAATGTATTATCTTCGGTCAAAATCAGCTGTTGATGCTATCAAGTTTACGTTGAGCGAAAAACACCAACAAAAATTTGTCAAAAATCCAGTAGCCGCAAAAGAATTAGAGGCTGCGGCATCGAATAGTATAACTGCCAAATTTTCAGATGAATTGCGCCCTGCGGGTAGTTTTGAAGGTAAAGCGTGCAGCATAGACGACCCAGATTGCTTGTCTTGTTCGGCGTAAGAAAGTGGGGAATAAATAAGCCACGCACCTCAATACAATTAGCACACAAAAGAATTATATTTGTTGTCAAAGTAAAGCAGTCAGTCGCAAAAGCGCGGCGGGCTGCTTTTTTTTTTGTGCATTTGTGCAGAAAAAATAAAATTATTTGCTAATTTTGTACTGTAAATTAAAAAGCTAAATTTTGTTGCAAAAAGTAGTTGTTATTTCTTTTTTGTCCTTGTTTTTGTACAACATCTTTGGACAATATCTGCTGCTCGTTTTTGAAACGTATGATATTGCTATGGTCGATGATGTGAAGGTAGAAAATCCAGCAAATACAACAGAAACACAAGATTTTGTCCTAAAAATTCCCGCCAATCTGTACCTGCACGCACAAGATGCTGATTACGAAAACAATGCTACGGATTTTGAAGTGGAGGGAAAATTTTATCAAATCGTCAAGCAAAGAATTGTAAACGATACACTCGAAATTTACTGTTCGACAGACAGAAAAAGGGAAAAAATTCAGTCCGAAATGATAGAATTGGTAAAAAATCAGTTGAGCCAAGAAATTTCTGAACACACAAAAGCCAAAAGTAAATATCTATTTAAAAATATTCTCAAAGATTTTTTGCCCGAAAAGCAGTTATCTGGACTTTGTAATTCCTCCGAATTAGGGCTTATTTGCGCCAAGAAAAGTAAGATTTACTGCGCCCAAAATTTGCTATCTTACGAAGCAAAAAGTCAAATTTTTTCCCCGCCAGAGCTGTTTACGTGACATATTTTTGTGAATGTCACGTTTTTAAACTTTACTGCAATAAATTATTTCTGTAAGTGCTGGATTACTTTCGCACTTGCGTTCATCGTTTTAAAAATTACAATGAAAAAAATATCTTTTTTACTCATTATTTTGGTGTATTTTTCGTCCACCAAAATCGTGGCACAGACCATGACAGACGGAATCATGATGCCGAAAAAAAATCTTTGCACAGGCTTGATATACAATTACGATGCTTGGGGTAAATACTGGGAGGGAACGCTGCTTCGCGAAAATAAAAACATCGGCACGCACACCACACAATCCGTAAGTTGGATGGCAGCTTATGGCATTACCAATAAAATTACGGCTATCGTTGGGCTGCCCTATGTGTGGACAAAAAACAGCGCAGGCACGCTCTCTGGACAAAGTGGCGTACAAGATTTTAGCGCAGCCGTCAAATACAATCCGTTGAATATCAAGTTTTTAAGAACAGATTTTTCGGTAGATGCGCTTATAGGAGCGAGCGTTCCAGTGAACAATTATGTTGCCGATTTGCAGCCAATGTCTATTGGAATGAAATGTAAAACGGCATTTGCGAGAGCTATTTTGTGCTTGCACCATGAGAATAATTTTGGGGTTAGTGCGCAAGCGAGCTATATTTATCGCCACAATATTTTGATAGATAGGACTTCTTACTTCACGACTCGGCAGATATATTCCAACGAGGTAGCGATGCCAGACATGGTTTTTCTATCCGCACGCGCTGGATATTATAGCTACCGTTGGGCAGCCGAAGCGACTTTTGAGCAGATAAATTGCACAAGCGGACACGATATTCGCCGGAACGATATGCCTTTTCCGTCCAATAATATGGACCAAACTCGCATTGGCTTTTTGGGTCATTACCGGTTCAGTAGTCTGCGTGATTTACAACTTGTTCTTTCTTTTAGCCATGTCACAAGCGGTAGAAATGTAGGACAATCTAACGCATTTTCTGTCGCCTTGATGAAGAATTTTGACTTCAGTGGTACCAGTTCGAAGCCAAGTGCTGCGAGCAAAATCCTTTAATTTTTTAACACAATAAAAATTTTATCAATGAAAAATAGTTCAATAAAAATAATCATTTTTTCTATAATTTGCATCGGTGTTTGGAACGCTTGTAATAAAGACATCGTTGAAAAAGGCGCGGATTTAGTCGCACTTGCACCTGCCAAATTAGATACCAACGCAGGAGTGTGGAAAACTGTGCTATTTGTTTCGCCGTCTGATATTGCGCTTGCTGCACCAACCGCTACCAATAGCTCTGATTATCAGGCAGAAATAAGTAACTTGAAAACTACGATGGGCAGCTTGACCAATGAGCAAAAGTCAGCCGTCCAGTATTGGAGTGGGGGAGTCGTACTTCGTTGGAATCAGATTATGCGCGAGCTTGTTGCCAAACATAATTTGCCGCCTGTGGAGAGTCCAGACGGTACTTACCCGATACCAGATGCCAACAATCCGTTTAATTATCCGACGTTTCCGTTTTCAAATCCGCCTTATTCGGCTCGTGCTTATGCTTACGCAAGTATTTCGCAATACGACGCATTAGTGACAGCTAATTTTTACAAAAAACAATTTAATCGCGCCTTGCCGTCTGTGCTAGATGCCAGCGTCGTACCGTCCGTGCCGAGCAAAGTGACGGCGAGTTATCCCTCCGAATCTGCGGTCATTGCTGCGGCTTCTTATCAGGTGCTGAAAAGATTGTTTCCGACAGACACCGTTTACCTTTTTGAAAAATACAACGAGTCCAAGAATTTTGATTTGTGGTCTGGGATGGCGGTGCAAAGCGATGTCACAGCAGGCGATAATATTGGAAAATCTGTTGCCGCCAAAGTAATGGCGCGCGCAGGGGCAGACAATATGAAGTTTTCGGTCGGCAATCCAACCGTTTGGGATAGCCTCGCCAATCGCATTGTGAGCGCGGGCGGCACTCCGTGGGTCAGCCAAGAAAATCCCAAGCGTCCGCCGATGTTACCGCTTTTTGGGAACGTAAAAACATGGCTTTTGACCCCTGCGAGTTTGATTGCGGTGCGTCCCGCAGCCCCATTTGCCATTGGCAGTGCGGAGTTCAAAGCGCAATTAGAGGAAGTAAAATCGGAGGTCACGACCAATTCTACGAGAGAAAAAATTGCTATCGTGCATTTTTGGGCGGACGGAGTCGGCACTTACACCCCGCCAGGACATTGGAATTATCTCGCCGCCGAACTCATTTACAGCAGCAAGCAAAGCGAAGTTCGCTCTGCTCGAAATCTTGCGCTTCTCAATATGGCTTTGATGGACGCAGGCGTGAGTTGCTGGGATACAAAGGCAGTTTATTATCTTCCAAGACCGTCACAAATGGACGGAAATATCAAAACTTTGACGGGACTGCCGAACTTTCCTTCTTATACCTCTGGACACTCGACTTTTTCGGGAGCCGCAGCTACGATTTTGGGACATATCTTCCCGAGCGAGTCAGCGCGATTGAATGGTCTGGCAGAACAAGCCTCATTATCAAGACTTTATGGCGGCATTCACTATCGCATGGATTGTGACGCAGGGCTAAAATCAGGAAACGCTATCGGAGATTTTGCGGTGCAAAGAGCAAAAATAGATGGCGCAGAATAAATAAAATAAACTTTAAATCGAACTTTACGGTTGTAGTTGAGGGAAAACGTCCTTTTTTGTCTTAACTTCTTTACCGTAAAGTTCGATTTTTTAAATAAAAAAAATGTCATGAAAGTACCAAATTTTTTTAATTTGTTGTCTATTTTTTTGCTGGGACTGGGTTGCTCTTTGAGCAACGGACAAAACAGACTTAATGCCGATGATTTTGAAAAATTCATCGCTAAAAACGCGAATTTACAGCTTATTGATGTCCGAACTCCGTCCGAATTTGAGAACGGACACCTCGAAAATGCCAAGAATCTGAACGTGAATGGCGGTAATTTTGAGCAGCAAATAGAAAGTTTGGACAAAAATAAGCCAGTCGCCGTTTATTGCGCAGCAGGAAGCAGGAGCAAACAGGCAGCCTCCATGCTCGAAAAATTAGGCTTTAATGTGACAGAGCTTTCAGGCGGAATCGGAGCGTGGAACGGAGCGGGCAAAAAAATTATAAAATAAAAGAGCTACGAATTTTCCCCAAAACAATGATAATAATAAATTAGGCTTTCAGTTGAATTTTTTAGCACATATTTTCCTTGCCTATCCTTCTACCGAAAAAATGATGGGTAACATGATTGCGGATTTTATCCAAAAAAGAGATGAAATTTTGTTTTCTGACGCTATTTGTGACGGGATAAAAATGCACCGCGCCATAGACGCTTTCACAGATGCTCACGAGTGCGTCAGGTTGGGCGCGCGTCGCTTGCACCCAAAATTTCATAAATACGCTCCTGTCGTCATTGATATTTACTACGACTATTTATTAGCAAAAAATTGGGAAATATTCAGCCCAACCCTGTCACTATCGGACTTTTCTTGCGAAATTTATCAAAGATTTGAAGAAAGAATAACTGACTTTCCGCCCAACTTGCAGCAACGACTACCCAAAATGATAGCCGCCAACTGGCTCGAAGCCTACGGTACAGAAGCTGGTATGAGATATACTTTTCAACGATTGAGCCAGCGAACAACCAAATTTCCGATGGATTTTTCTGCTGCTTTTGATACTTTATTAATTGAGTACGAGCAATTTGATGCAGAGTTCAAGCAGTTTTTTCCCCAAATTCAAAAATATTTATTTGAAAAAGACTTTTGAAAAATTTGATAATCTCAATATTTAATATTTATTTTACAACGTCAAATTTTTTTAAATTTCTATCAAAAAAACGAAATATGAAACCAAACCTTATGATTTTAGCTGCGGGCATGGGCAGCCGTTACGGAGGACTGAAACAAGTAGATGGAGTCGGACCGTCCAATGAAGCAATTATCGAGTATTCTGTGTACGATGCGATACGAGCGGGCTTCGGAAAAGTGATTTTTGTCATCAGAAAAAGTATTGAAGCAGACTTTAAAGAGAAGTTTAAGGGAAAATTTGAGGGAAAGATTGAGGTAGTTTATGCATTTCAAGAAATGGATTCTTGTACCGAAGGCGTTGAAAACGTACCAGAAAGAACGAAACCGTGGGGAACTTCTCATGCGGTTTTAGCTGCCGAAAGCCAAGTAGATGCACCCTTTGCGGTCATTAATGCCGATGATTATTATGGCGTAGAGGCTTTTCGCCAAATCGCAGATTTTCTAACAAATGAAGCTCGCGCAGACCATTACGGAATGGTTGGTTATATTTTAAACAATACTTTGTCCGATAATGGCTCTGTTTCGAGAGGTGTTTGTGCTACCGATGACCACGATTACTTGAGTTCTGTCACAGAAAGAACAAAAATTGAAAAAAAAGAAGGTATTATTTATTTTGAGGACGAAAAAGGCAGCCACTCGCTCGCCGAAAATACGGTAGTTTCCATGAATTTTTTTGGGTTTCACCCAAGCATTTTCAAGCCGTTGCGCACTCAATTTCATGCGTTCATAGCAGCCAATCGGGACAAGCCAAAAGGGGAGTTTTTTATTCCGCTCACGGTAGATGCACTCATAAAATCGGGTGAAATAACGATGAAAGTTCTGACTTCCAACGATAAATGGTATGGTGTGACGTATCAAGAAGACAAACCAGTTGTTCAAGAGGCATTTCAGCGTTTGGTGGATAACAAATTATATCCTTCGCCGCTTTGGTAGCCGATATTTCAACTATTTTTTTACAATTCTTTCCAGACGGAGAGTTATTAGAACATTACGCGTACGGCAATGGGTATATTCATAAGACTTTTAAATTATATTTTGTAAATAACAGTAAAATGCAAAATATAATTTTGCAGTGCCTAAATCATAATATTTTTAAAAATCCATCGGAGGTTGCCGAAAATATGGCTCGAGTTTGTCGCGAGCTTGCAGCTTCTCATAGCGATTACGAAATTCTGAATCCGATACAAACTGTTGATAATCAGTACTTTGTGATTTATAATAATCAGTATTGGCGAGCGTTTTATTTTATAGAAAATTCGATGGCGATTGATAGTGTTACAAATGCAGGTCAAGCCTATCAAGCGGCTCGTGCCTTCGGAAATTTTGTTTTTAAGTTAAAAAATCTGCCTCCAAGTGAGTTGCACACCATAATTCCAGATTTTCACAATGGAGAAATGAGGTTGCGCAATTTCTATGAAAGTATAGAAAAAGATGCCTGCGGCAGAGCAGAAGATAGCAGCGGTTTGATTGATTTTATTTACAAAAATCAACAGGTTATTGTAGAGGTTCAAAGATTGATTGATGAAAAAAAAATACCCCAAAGGGTGATACACTACGATACCAAGATTAATAATGTGCTGTTTGACAGTCATTTAGATAAAGTTATTGCGGTCATTGACTTGGATACGGTGATGAGTGGGGTAGTGCTTTCCGACTTCGGAGATTTGGTGCGGACGTGCAGTCCGACATTCGATGAAAACGAATCCGACTCCACTAAAATAGAATGTCGTCCAGAGATTTTTAAGTCGCTTTTAGAAGGTTATTTAGACGGCGTGGACGGTATTTTGCTCAAAGCTGAACTCAATAATCTATTGCTTGGGGCTAAAAATATCATTCTTGTTCAGGCTATTCGATTTTTTACTGATTATTTGGTAGGAGATACTTATTACCCAATTAAATATAAAACGCACAACTTGGCAAGAGCAAAAAATCAATTTGCCTTGTTCAGCTCTATCGTGCGTCAAGAAAATTATCTAAATGAACTTATTTTTCAAAAAATTAAAACTCAAAGGATATGATAAATCGAAGAAAATTTTTACAAAACACTGCATTAGCTGGAATTGGACTTTCTGTCACAAATTCGGCAATTTCTAAAGAATCTAAACCGGCTTTTGGTATTTTGAGAGAGAAACCAAAATCAAAATTAAATGTTGGCTTCATCGGAGCGGGTCTGCGAGGGCGCGACCATGTGGAAGAAATTTTGCAGCGAGAAGACTGTAATGTAGTTGCCATCAACGATATTGATTCCGCAGCGATGGAGGCTTGCAAAATATTAGTGGATAAATATGGTAAAAAACAACCTAAATATTTTATTGACGGCGATAGAGGCTATCTTAAAATGTTGGAAATGAAGGATTTGGACGCAGTTATTATTGCAAGTCCGTGGATGTGGCACAGCGAACAAGCTATCGCTTGTATGAAAGCAGGACTCTATACAGGGGTTGAAGTTTGCGGCGCATTTTCGTTGGACGAGTGTTGGCAATTAGTCAATACACACGAATCTACAGGAAGTCATTTATTTTTTATGGAGAATGTTTGTTATCGTCGTGACGTGATGGCAGTATTAAATATGGTTCGACAAAATATGTTCGGTGAGTTGATTCACCTCGAATGTGGCTATCAACACGACCTTCGGGAAGTAAAATTCAACGACGGAAAGCAGCCTTATGGCGGCGGAGTGGAGTTTGGAGAACAGGGATTCAGTGAAGCACGGTGGAGAACTACCCAATCGGTGCATCGAAATGGTGACCTTTATCCGACTCACGGTATCGGTCCAGTCGCTCAATTTACGAATATCAATCGTGGAAATAGGATTTTGTATCTTACTTCTACGTCCTCCAAAGCGCGCGGTTTGCACGAGTATATCGTCAATCACCCCAAAGGTGGTGTGTCACACCCTAACGCAAAAATAGAATTTAAATTAGGCGATGTTGTGACAACGGTTTTGAAGACTGTCAATGGAGAAAGTATAATTATCAGCCACGATACAGGGCTGCCGCGTCCGTATTCTCTCGGATTTCGGGTGCAAGGCACGAAAGGATTGTGGATGGACGTGAATAATTCTTTGTATATCGAAGGAACGTCACAAAAAGCTCATAACTGGGAAAAAGCTACGGAATATTTGAAAAAATACGACCACGCATTGTGGCAAAAATACGAAAAAACAGCAGAGGGAGCTGGTCACGGTGGCATGGATTGGTTCTTGATGAATTCTTTTGTAGAGTGTGCAAAGCGGAATGAAGCACCGCCATTTGATGCCTATGATGCAGCAACTTGGCTCTCTATAACGCCACTTTCCGAGCAGTCAGTTTCGTTGGGAAGCCAGCCGATGCCGATGCCAGACTTCACGCGCGGACGCTGGACGACAAGAAAACCAGTTTTTGCATTTGGCGAGATTTATTAGAAAAAAAATTAGGAACAATAAAAAAGCCAATTTTAGGTCGTCACTAAAATTGGTTTTTTTATTAAATTTCCTCTTGCAAACGTTTCAGCAAGTCCATAAAAATGGGTCTGCGGCGGCGAGAAAGTTCTATTTTTTTTCCGTCGTCCATCAAAATATAACCGCCGTCACCGCGCACAAATTTTTTCATAAAATTCAAATTAATGACGTGTTTTTTATGAACTCGATAAAAATTGACGGGCAAAAGTATGGATTCGTACTGTTTTATGGTTTTGGAAGCCGTTATTTTATCGCCATTGTTTAGAAAAATATGCGTGTAATTGTCTTCGCCCTCGAAGCGCGCAATGTCTTTGAGATTGAGAAAATAAATGCCGTCAATCGCCGAAACACTTATTTTTTCAAACGAATTGGGGTTGGAATAATTTTGCTTGAACACCTCCAAACGCTGCGGCATCTTGGAAGAGCGCACGGTATGTACACGCCCGACTGCTTCCTTGAGCTTGTCGGGGTCAATGGGCTTCAAAACATACCCAATCGAGCCGTATTCGCAGGCATTTATTGCATATTTATCGAAAGCTGTAATAAAAATTATCTCAAAACTTATGTCGTCCAAGCGGTTGAGGAGCTGAAAAACCAGTCCATCGGGCAAACTAATATCCAAAAAAGCAACGTCAATCGTCGCTTCAGAGTCGTTCAAAATGGCTAATCCCTCCTCCACGGAGCCGCCCTCCGCTATAACTTGCACTTCCGGGCAATAGTCGTGGAGCAGATTTTTTAGATTTTTACGTCCATTTATTTCGTCTTCAATAATGACAGCTTTTATCACTTTTAGAGCAATTAGGTTAAGGAAATTGGGAAACTGCGTCATATATTATGACTAACTTTGCAAAGATAAAACAACTTTTTTATATTTGTTGCTGCATTGAACACATAAATTGTTTTATGATATGTCATTATTCTATACGAAAATGCTCAAAATTTGATAAAAATCATTTTGAGTTGCAGAAAAATCGTAGTTTTGCTAAACTTTTATATAGAATTTAGGTTAAAAATGTCACAAAAGTCTTAATATGAAAAATTTATTTATAATAACTAGTTTGTTTTTGCTCTCAACGGTATCACTTTTTGCACAAAATATTGTGTTGGAAGGCTATGTTTTTGAAGCCAACAATCGTGGTTTTCTCAATCAGGTCGAAGTCAATTTATTGCGTGATAGCAAGATAGTCAAAACTGCGCAGACTAATACGGAGGGATTTTTTTCTTTCAAAGTAGATAAAAATGTGACGTACAAAATTTCGGCAAGCAAAGATTTATTTTTTGAAAAAGACACCATTCTGACGATAAAAGATGTCAGTGCTGGAGAGAAATTTTTCGCTAAAATTGAGTTGGAGCGAAAGCCGGGCTACCTATTTGATGTCACATTAGCGAAAGTGATGGACGGTTTGAAGGCTCGCGACGGACTCGAAGGAGCGAAAGTCGAGATTTTTAATAACACGACGAGCAAGGAAGAAATGACGTTGGACAGCACTTTATCGCCCAATTTTAACTTCACTTTTGAGCAAGGAAATCACTATACGATACTTATTCGGAAGCAAGGTTTTTTTAATAAAAGAATCGAAGCCTTTGTCAATATTAAGGGCTGTATCTTGTGTATTGACGGTATTGACGACGTAAAACCGGGCGTTTCAGACAATCTTACGCAAGGACACCAGCGCGGTACTTTGTTGGCTAATATCGAACTTCAACCGCTCGAACTGAACAAAACGATGCAGATAGAAAATATTTATTACGACTCTGGAAAGTTTGATATTCGGGACGATGCAGCAAAAGAATTGGATAAGTTGGCGGTCGTTTTGAAAGAAAATCCGTCGCTGATTGTGGAGTTGGGCTCGCATACAGATGCGCGCGGCGACGATGCTTCCAACCAAGAACTTTCACAAAACCGTGCCAACGCTGCGGTAGAATATATCGTAAAGACAGGAATTTTGAAAGAAAGAATAACTGCAAAAGGATATGGCGAAACTAAAATATTGAATCGATGCAAAAACGGTGTCACTTGTACCGATGTAGAGCATCAAAAAAACAGACGCACCGAACTTCGTATCGTCGGTTTTGGAGCAGATCCTTACGATGGAAAAACCCTAAAAGATATTATTAGAGAAGAAAATTATAAGAAAAATTTTGATAAAAATGTATCTCAACTCGAGCAAGAAGAAGTTATCGAACTCAAAGAAGGTGAAACTTTAGAGCAAAAATTAGAGGGTAAGTCAGCACAAAAAGCAGCTCAAGAAGTTGCCAAAACCAACAAACGAGTCAAAGTAATTGGGGAAGGTTCAAAGTTGGTCGCTGATTTTTCTTACGACGAATTTCCTGTCGAAACCGTTTTTAGCTATGTCACAAAAACATTAGATGGGAAAGAAACTATCTCGAAATCTTCGGTCTATAACATTCCCAAAGGTTACACAGGATACTTGGTAGAAATATTTTTCTCAAAAGAAAAACTAACCGACGACAATGCAGTTTTTACACAATATGAAAATATTGTGACAGACAAAACAAACGTAGGATACAGGGTTATGTTAGGGAATTTTGCCAAAAAAGAAGACGCAGAACTGTTTTTGACAGAAGCTGTAGAGATAAAATATCCAGATGCAAAAGTAATTCAATACAACAAGGGACTGAAAGTTGGCTATCTCGAAACTACCCGCCGCACTGCGCCAAAAGCCAGTAAAGACAAGAAGAATTAGGCTAATTTATCATCTCTAAATACTCATTTCGGGAATGTCGCCGTCTATAATCAAGCGACCCGCAGTAGCTTTTTGAATCTGCTCGACCGCCACTCCCGGAGCGCGTTCTAAAAGCCTAAATCCCTGTGGTGTAATGTCCAAAACTGCCAAATCTGTGACAATTTTTTTGACGCATTTCACGCCTGTCAAAGGAAGGCTACAGTGCGGCAAGAGTTTAGAATTTCCCGCTTTGTCGGTGTGCATCATCGCTACGATAATATTTTCGGCGGACGCAACCAAGTCCATTGCTCCGCCCATACCTTTCACCATTTTTCCGGGAACTTTCCAGTTTGCGATGTCGCCCTGCTCCGAAACCTCCATCGCCCCAAGCACCGTAAGCTGGATATGTTGCCCACGAATCATCGCAAAACTCATCGAAGAATCAAATATCGAAGCACCTTTCAGCAGCGTAACAGTCTGTTTGCCAGCATTGATGAGGTCGGCATCTTCTTCGCCCTCCCACGGAAACGCGCCCATGCCCAATATTCCATTTTCGGACTGAAACTCTACACTGATGCCTTCGGGAATGTAATTTGCGACCAAAGTTGGAATCCCAATACCGAGATTTACATACCAGCCGTCCTTCAATTCTTGTGCAATTCTTTTCGCAATTCCTATTTTATCCAACATATTTTTTTATTTTTATTTCAAGAATGTGACAGCCTTCAATTAAGTTTTTTTTGGACAGTTCGCTGTTCGATGCGTTTTTCGTAGTTTTTTCCCTGAAAAATACGCTGCACAAACACGCCTGGAATATGAATAAAATTTGGGTCAAGTTCTCCAGACTCTACGAGTTCTTCGACTTCTACGACCGTGATTTTTCCAGCCATCGCCATAACAGGATTGAAATTACGAGCTGTACCCTTGAAAATTAAATTTCCGTCGTGGTCGCCTTTCCAAGCCTTTATGAGCGCAAAATCTGCGGTCAAAGCGGTTTCCAAAATATGTGGCTTGCCATTGAAAATCTTAACTTCCTTTCCTTCGGCAATTTCAGTTCCGTAGCCCGCAGGTGTAAAAAAAGCTGGTATTCCCGCTCCTCCAGCCCGACAACGCTCCGCCAGAGAACCCTGCGGAATCAAATCCACCTCGAGTTCGCCGCTCAACATTTGCCGCTCAAACTC
>JAYWGG010000315.1:0-3953 GCA_043778415.1 Saprospiraceae bacterium | reverse complement strand
TATTTTCATAAATTGTTGAATTGTACAAAGATAACGAAAAACGAAACAAAATTATTCAAAAAAACAAATAATACAGTTTTTGTGGATATATTTGTAAGTGGCTTTCAACTGTCTTTCTTATGAAATTTATCTTTTTACTTTTTGCGTCGATTTTGGTGATGCGGTGCGGTGCGCCGAGCCGAGCCGCAACAAATTCTATGTCGCCATTATTGACGGATTCGATGCCGCCAACGGTGCGAACCGACTTTGTAGCTTGGAAAGATTCTATGAAAAGATATACCGCAGCATATTTTAAAAAATTGGAAACGGCGGACTCTTTACGCAGCATCTCCGCGAAAGAATTTACGCTTGACGAAAAGACGGGCGAAGCACAAGGTTGCCCATATTTAAAATTTGTGGGCAGCTATAATTCTTTGGAGCTGTGGAAAGAAGACTCTGCTCGAATCGCTGCCAACGAACTAAAATTTAAAAACCTATTGCCCAAATTAGAAAAATCGTGGACGAATACCAAAAAATCACTCCCCAAAGACGACGATGAAGCAATAGCAGAATACCCAGAGTATGGCTACTTTTCGAGCGATGGCAAATACGTCGTTGCCGTTGAAAACGAACAGGTGCTAACACGGCTATATTTTTTTGATGCCGCAGGAAATTTTTTAAGAAAAGCGAAATTAGACCAGCCGCTTGATATGCCCGTAGTTGATTTCAATACCGAAGGGACATTTTTTATGGTCAGTAGCAGAGTAGAACCAAGTTTTTATTTTTTTACCGCCGACGGCAAATTACTAAAAAAAGGAAATTACAACAACTGGACTGGCGACGATGGCGGCTGTTATGGGAGCAATGCAATCAGCAAGCACGGAAAATACTGGATATTACATAATTGCGAAAATTACATTTACAACCAAACAAATCAGTTGATTGGAAAAACGTTAGGCACCGGATTCGCGCAAATTGACGAAGACCGCAATTTAGTAATGGGTTGTGCTTTCGATAGCATTATTTTTTCTGATTTACTTACTTCACAAACAGTGTTTAGACTAAATAAAAACAACAATATAGGAAGAATAGTCATAGGGGAAGGTATTTTATCACTCAATTTTAAAAATAATCCAAATAAAAATTTCAAATATGAAATCTTTAAATAAGCACAAACGTCATTTGGTACCAATCTGCCTAATGCTTTTATTTTCGAGTGGTTTATCTGCTCAAATGCCTGTTTTGCCTCCCAACCAACCATCGAATATAAACAGCTCGGCAGACAGCAACGTCACAAAAGCTCTAAAAAGAAAATTCCAAGCTGCCATGGACGGTCAGTTTCCAAAAGAAAACGACCGCAAAAAAATCAATACGGGCAGCAGCGAAAGCTTCCAACCCAGTCACGATACTCTGCAAAAGATGGAAGTAACGATAGACCAACGCGACTGCTCTGCCGCTGGTAAGAGCGACGGCGAAGCAACTATCCAAGTGAATATCAAACCCAAGATTATGACATTCCGTTGGAAAAATATGAAGAAAGAAATAATCAGCACCACTCCACGATTGACTGGAGTAGGCGCAGGCACTTACGACTACTCTGTTTATGTTGAAATATTGGATGAGTGCACAATGATAGAAGGCTGGGTAACCATCGACGAATGTAAGAACAAAGTAGATTTTGTACTCATCGAACCGACTACCAGCAGTGACAGCAACGGAAGCATAGAAGCCAGCATCGTCACAGGCACATCTCCCTATACTTACAGATGGGGCAACGCAAACAAAGACAGCATCAACACCCTTTCCAACGTCGGAATAGGAACTTATCAAGTCACTATCACAGATGCCCGTCACTGTGTTTACATCGGAACGGTAGAACTTTTCGGCTGCGACAAGAAAAAAATAGTTGTCGAAAATAAAGGATTTCTCGTTGCGCCGCCTTCTAACTGCGAAGCAGAAGACGGAAATATACGCGTAGTTTCGGAACCAAACGCTTCGGGTGGAGTTGTGCCATATACTTATCAATGGCAGGACGAGGAAGGAAATCCATTAAAAGAAAAAGAAGAGGAAGAAGAAGACCCCAACTATTATCCAAAACTTATCAACGGAACCTACTTCTTGGTAGCTACCGATGCACAGGGCTGTAAGGGCAAATTAGCTGTATCGGTAAGGCAAAAAGGCTGCTGGGAATCCAACGCAACCGAAATACACGCAGCTTGCGCTGGCAATTCCAACGGATTTATTCGGGTATATGCCACCCAAGCGGCTACTTGGACTTGGAGCAACGGCAGCGTATTGAGGGGCGCAGATGTCACTCTTAACAACTTGAAGGCGGGTACTTACAGCGTCACCGCCACTTACGGCAATTACGAGCCTATCGTGCAGAGCTTTGAAGTCCCCAGCATACAAATCACACCTCCGATTTCTATTATGAGTGCTGTAATACCCAACTGCCCAAGAAAGCAAAACGGAAAAATAAACCTTGCGATAGCAGGAGGTATTTCGCCCTACGCCTCGGTCAGTTGGTCAGATTTGCCGAATCAATCTACCCAAAAACGCGATAACTTGGCGGCAGGCATTTACACAGTGAAAATAACAGATTATTGCGGTAGCACCGCATCGGCATATTTTGCGCTTGATCCACTTTCGGTGAGCATATCAACCCTTTTGGAAGCTCGCAATCAAGGTACTATGACCGCCACCGCCTCGGGGGGAGTGCCGCCTTACACTTATCTTTGGGACAATGGTGCTACCACCGCTACCGCAACTGGCTTGACACCGGGCGGACACTCTGTGACCGTCAAAGATGCCGTCGGGTGCGCAGTTGATTATTTGAAGCCCACTAAATAACCGATGTTGGTCGGAGGCTATTTGATTGACTCATTCGATTGATTATGAGTTACAGATACTTTAAAGATGTAGGTAACTTCGGTTCGTTACTTTTTTTAAACTTAAAATCTATTTTTTTATGAAAAACACTAAATTGTTTCTTTCCCTTTTTGCTTTTCTGACAGTCCTTGCGCAGTGTAGGGGGCAGAAAGAAACCCCCAACGCGACCAAAAAAGATGCTCCGACCAGTATTGTTACTCCCAGCCCTGCTTTGCTGAAAGAAGCAACAGAGCCGCCGAAAGGTGTCATCATTCTGAAAAATGCGAGTTATTCTCAAGACTTACAAGAATACCAGTTTTATGACGACCAAGGAAAGTGCGTCAAAACAATGAAGCCCGAGCAATTTCCAACCAAAAATCCAATGCTCAAACCTCCATTTCCTCTATTTGGGAAAAAAAATACTTATGGTTACAATGCAATTAAACGGCCTTACTATCCATTGGATTCGTTGCCGAAATCATTAAAATTAAACTGGCTCAAAGGCTTCAAACAGTACGGATTGAATGTTATAAGACCCTCTACCGCTGACTTTATGGTCGGAGATTCAGAGAAGTTTATGGACTATAAAAATGCAAAGTACCTAATAACCGCCGAGAATGTGAGCATCTTTGCGCCTTACTCCGATGAAGCTCCCAATCAAAGAGAAAATGGCAATAGTAGTCTTCTTGATTGTTCCTACATTACGGTATATAACAATCTGGGACAGATACGCAGCGAGTTATTAGTACCCAATAGAACAATCACTTGGAGTACTGCTGGCAACGAAAAGTTTATCTTGTGTAAAGCCGAGTTAGGAAGACTAACAGACGAAGGTCGTGTAAATATAAAAGAAAACGGATTAATAATAATAGATATGGACGGAAAAAACATCTCTAAAATTCCGCTTCAAGAAATTGATGTATATGAAACAATGTGTACTTTTTTTTCGGATCATTATCAAATTGCTTATGACCAAAGCGTCAGTATTTATATTTACCCCAAAGAAAGAACGTACTATTACAAAACTTACGACAAAGCCGAAGTCAGAAATAAACTTACAAATACCGCTCCGATGATGACCTACGAAGGAATCAAGGACGACCTCA
>JAYWGG010000314.1:0-12808 GCA_043778415.1 Saprospiraceae bacterium | reverse complement strand
AAGCGTTATTGAGAGAAGGAATAAATACGATGGCGGTGACCGCCAAGACGCACAAAATAGGCAGCCAAAGTTGTCTGTCCTGCCAAAAAGAAAGCTCGGTACTTGGCTTATCTTTTTTCAAAAAAACTTCTTTTTGTGATATTTTTTTAGACTGAATACCTTGCACTGGTTTTCCTTGAATAACTTTCTTTGTCATTGTTATAATTTTTTTATAATTTATCAATTTCTTCGTCCGTCAGCCCCGTAGATTGGCGGATAATTTCGTTGCTCACACCTAATTCTTTGAGTGCGGCAGCAGTTTCTGCTTTACCTTCTATCTTACCTTCCGCCTTACATTTTTCTTCGTAAATTTTTTGAGTAATTTTTGTCATTTCCATTATTTTGGCATCTTCCAACACGCTTTCGGGCATATTTTCGATGTCCGCCAAACCTGCCGCTTTATAAATTCCCGGATTCGACAAATTGATTTTTGGGTCTTTTGGATTCTTGATACTTTGGTAAATAAACTCCAGCCAATCCCTGATACTGGCGGGCGTTTCTGGCGATAAGTGATTGGGATTGAGGAAGATAAGTCGGTGCGGATACATCACTCTCACTTGGTCTTGCAGCGTACGCGGGTTCAGATTGGACACCAAAACGTCGTCCAATAGCGGCTCGCCAGTCTTCGTTTTGACCGTATAAGGCGCCGTCAGCACCACAATCGTATAAACGTCTTGTTCGAATTTGTAGTCCTTGCTGTTGCGCTGCAAGTCCACGAGCGATGCCAAAAAATAGTGCAAAAATCGGTCAAAATTATAGTCGTATTCTATCCTTTGGATTTCTATCAGCACCCGCTTGTCGGCACTTTCGGCGTAAATATCAAGTTTGAAACGAATCGGCGACACGCGCCGCTCCAACTGTTTTTCGGTTTCTATTTTCGCATCGGGCATATCTACCCCTGTCACATCGCGGACAAAACTCCGAAAAACTTCGGGGTCTGTAAATACTTTTTTAAAATAAACTTCATTGTCCAAATTGACTAATCGCATGGTACAGTTTTTTTAGTTTCTTCTATCAATACGCAATAATCGAAAAAAAAAATGAAAAAAATGAAAAAAAATGAGTTTTTTACCTAATTTTGAAAAGATTTAGGAACACTTCAAAAAAATTAATACCTATTTACATGATAAACATTCCACGCAGCAGCCAACCTCGCGTCGTCATTATTGGCGGCGGATTTGCAGGTCTGTCTTTGGCTCGAAAATTGACACAAAACGTTGATTTTCAGGTAGTTTTGATTGACAAAAATAATTTTTATCAGTTTCAACCACTGTTTTATCAGGTCGCTATGGCGGGCTTGGAGCCAAGTTCTATTGTCTTTCCGTTCCGTAAAATTTTCCAAAAAAAGTCTAATATTTTTCTTCGTTTTACAACTGTTTTGAGCGTGCAAAGTGCTGAAAATAAGATAGTTACGGAGTTAGGGGAGCTGGAATACGACTATTTGGTAATCGCTACGGGTGTAGAAACCAATTTTTTTGGCAACGAACTCATTGCCCGCCACGCGATACCGATGAAAACCGTTTCGGAAGCTCTATTTTTGCGCAATGCGATTTTGGAAGATTACGAAAAAGCATTGGTGGCGGAGTCCGAAGAACTGCGCCAATCGCTGTTAGATGTTGTGGTCGTGGGCGGCGGTCCGACGGGTGTTGAGGTGGCTGGCGCGCTCGCAGAGATGAAAAAATATGTGTTGCCCAAAGATTATAGAGAGCTAAAAGCGGACGAAATTGATATTTATTTGGTGCAAGGCGGCAGCCGTCTGTTGGATTCGATGAGCGAAGAAGCGAGCCAGTCGGCAGAAGATTTTTTGTCACAATTAAACGTAAAAATAATTAAAAATATGCGCGTTGTCAATTTTGACGGCGACACCGTGACGATGGAAGACGGCTCTACGATTCGGTGCAAAAAAGTAATTTGGGCGGCTGGTATTTGCGGTAATCCGCTACAAGGTCTGCCGCCTGACGCGCTCGTGCGAGGCAAGCGAGTCAAAGTAAATGCCTATCACCAAGTGGAGGGTTTTCAAAATATTTATGCGCTTGGCGACATCGCTTATATGGACTCCGATGCCAATAATCCCAACGGACATCCACAGTTAGCGCAAGCGGCTATCCAGCAAGCAAACAGCTTGGCAGCTAATTTTGTCAGGTCACAAAAGCACCAAAAACTTCGAGAATTTAAGTACAAAAATTTAGGTTCTATGGCGACTGTTGGGCGAAATTTGGCAGTCGTGGATTTGCCCAACTTTAAGTTTCAAGGCTTTTTCGCTTGGTTGGTTTGGTTGTTTGTGCATCTTTTTTCTATTTTGGGCATGAAAAATAAATTATTCATTTTTCTAAATTGGATTTCTAACTATGTCACTTACGACCAATCTTTGCGACTTTTGATAAAACCCAGAATCAAGCCATAAGGAACGCGTCCAAAATAAGTTACTGTATTCTGACTTGTCTTTTGAGCCAAAACTGCGTTAGATTTTCGTCACGATGCGCGGCATCGCGCCTCAAATCTGCCTCGTTTTGACCCAAAATTCTGCGTCACAATATTCAGTACTTTATTTTCTCTTCATTCCTAACTCTAATTAATTCCAAATATAAATATATTTATTTTGTAAATGTGATAAAATAGCTCTAATATTGCAAAAGATTACATTCGTAAATTGACTTAAAAAAATAATATTTTAAAAAATGGCTATAGATTTGGCATTTATTTTGTTGGCGGGCTATGGATTTTATACGGGTTATTACAAAGGAATTATTCAGACGATTTTTTCGGCAGTTTCTGTCATTTTTGGTCTTTTGATTGCCTTCAAACTTTCCGCAGCCACTACCCGAATGCTCGAAACAACCTTTGAAAGCAACCACCCTATGATGTTTCCGGCTGGTTTCGCGCTTACTTTTTTGACGGCGTTGCTGCTTTTTCGACTGATTTCCAAAGGATTGGAGGGCGTAGTGCAGACCGTACACCTCAATGCTATCAACCGAATAGCGGGCGGTGCGGTCTTGGCGGGCGGGATTACGCTGCTTTTGAGCGTCCTACTTTGGTTTGGGGATACGGCTGGTTTGTTGGGCGAAAGGCTTAAAAACGAGTCACAAAGTTACCCTTTTTTGCAAACCATTCCGGACAAAGCGAGAAATGTGGCGATGATAGGAAAGCCAATTTTTATGGATTTTTGGGAAAAATCTTCCTCGACACTCGACCGTTTTCAACATCTCAACAACGCTTCCGCCAATCCTGATATTTATAATTTGAACGATGAGCGACAAGCAGCGCGGCAAAAAAATTCTTCTCGTAGATAACTACGACTCGTTTACTTACAATCTTTACGATTATTTGCTTCGGCTCGGCGTTGCTTGCGAGGTCGTGCGCAACGATGCGATGACTTTGCAGGAGTTCAAAAGCCTAACTTTTGACGGTTTGATGCTTTCTCCGGGACCCAAAACTCCTCGCGACGCAGGGCATTTGATGGCACTTATCGAATATTTTTTTGATAAAAAACCAATTTTGGGCGTTTGTTTGGGTCATCAAGCTTTGGGCGAATTTTTTGGCGCAGAATTAATCCGCGCCACAGTCCCCGTGCACGGCAAAACTTCTCGCATTTTTACAGCAAAACACCCGCTTTTTGACGCTTTGCCTGCCGATTTTGAAGTTATGCGCTACCATTCTTTGATACTAAAAAATTTGGAAAACACCGATTTGAAAGCTATAGCGACGACAGGCGAAGGCGAAATAATGGCACTCTGCCACCGCCGCCTGCCTATTTGGGGCGTACAATTTCACCCCGAATCTATCCTGACCGAACACGGCTTGCCGATGTTATCAAATTGGGTAAATAGCTTATAATCAACAAATAAAATATTGTGTCAAGCTCTTGCCACAGCACCTACTTTGGATATTGCGGACAAAATCGTGGCGTACAACTCCTCCGATTGGTAGGGTTTGCTCAAATATTCGGTGATGCCCAACTCCCGACAACGCTCCATTTCCTGCTTACTGCCCGACGGACTCATCGCCACAATCGGAATATCGCTGCGTTCTCTGATGCGTTTGGCGGCTTCCAATCCGTCCATAATTGGCATTTGTAAGTCCATCAATATCAAATCGTAGTCGGAATTTTTAGATTTTTCGACACAAATAAGTCCGTTTTCGGCTATATCAATCGTAATTTTCTCGGACCAATTTTGGAGTATTTTTTTGAGCGCGATTTGGTTCAAAAAATGGTCTTCGGCGATGAGTAATTTTAGATTCTTGGGCAGCGCGACGGAGTTTGCCTCAGGTGCCGCAGACGGCGTGGGCAAGCGAAGCGGCGCAATAAAAGTGAACTGTGTAGTGCCGCTGTCGCGGTTTTGCACTTCTAATCCGCCGCCCATCAAGCGGGCGATTTTGGCAGCAACTCCGAGCATCAACTCCAAGCCGAGTTCAGAATTTTTTGGTCGCTCTTCAAGGAATTTTTCGGACTGATTCAACGCTTTTAAGCGAGCTGCTGACAGGATTTTTCCTTTATATTTGAACGTAAAATGCAGTTTTGTGTCCGCCTCCGTTGCCTCCGAAACATTTATCCGAAACATCAATTTAGCACCCTCATTAGCAGCTAATTTTATGATTTCTTGCGACATATTGTTGATAGCCAAGCTCAAATAGCGCGCATCGCCGATTAGTTTCTCGGGAATATTTTCGTCAATTTCGGTACTTAATATCAAGTCGTGTTTGACTGATTTTAGTTTGGTAAATTGTAAAATATTATTAATAAAATTTGGACTATTAAACGGTTCGTTTTCTAAAATAGTATGATAATCGCCTGAAATCAATGATTTGTTGGAGAGGTCGCCGTTGAGCATTGAGAGCTGTTCCAGCACCGATTTTAGCTGCATAATCTGGCTTTTTACCGTCGCATCTTTGCGGTATTGCTCCAAAACGCCAACCGTTTGCGACAGCCCCGCGAGGGCAGGATAGATGTGGCTGCAAATTTCGCTTTGCAAATTTTCTTTTATTTTGGTGGCTTGCACCGCAAACATTTTATCTTGATTGAGTTGCTCCTGCGCCTTGATAGGAGTCAAATCCTGCACCGAACCGAACATCACCAATTTGGAAGTGGTTTCGTCAAAATATATTTTTGCAAATAAGCCAAAATACCGGATGTGAGAGCCTTCCAAAATTATTCGATGCTGTAAAATACGGCTTTTTCCGTCTTTTACGATATTTTCAAAAAACAATTCTACTTCTTGTTTGTCCTCCCGATGGACGTATTTGAGGTAAGTCGCCACCGCCGCATCTACGCTATTTGGGATAAAACCGAACAAGCGATAAAGCTGGTCAGACCAAATCATTTCGTTGCTTATCAAATCCATCTGCCAACTTCCAGTATTTGTAAGTTGCTCATTTTCAACGAGTTGTTTTTCTATTTTTCCAATTTTTTGAATTAAACTGTGTGTGTGCTGATTTTCTTTGAACTGCTTTTGGGCATAGCTGATGGATTTTTGGAGCATTTTTCCGTCAAATTGTCCTCGCAGTAGCACGTCGTGTGCGCCAGCTTTCGCGAGTTGGATAGGCACTTGCATTTCGCGCGAGTCGGTGGTGCAGACTATCGGGATTTGGAGCGTCAGCTCCGAAAGTTTTGCAAAAATAGTCGTGCGCGCACTGCCTACCGCCGTGTCGGGCGCAGCAGCGTCGAGGATAAAAATATCGAAAGTTTGTTGCCCAAGAGCCAGCATACTTTCGTTCAAAGTCGTGAAATAAGTTAGGTCGTGTTTGGAGTTGCTTTCGCGGAGCAGCGTCTTGAAGGCTTGCACTTGCCCCAAGCTCTCTGCCGCAAGCAAAATGCGGAGTGATTGGTTCGAAATCATTGTGTGTGTGAGAATTTTGTTTTTAAAATATACAGAAAATCAAGTCTTCATCTCGCCGATGCAGTTATTTTATTTGAAAATAAATAGTTTGAAATGAATTTTTGTCTGAATAGCAAAAAACAATAGGAAGAAATCCTATGTTGTCGTGTTGGTTTGTTGGGACAAAGATAAGCGATTTTTTTGGGCTTGCAAATTTTTTTACCAAAAAATAGAAAAAAAACTTGGGAGGCTTTATTATTAGGAATGAAGAAAAATGGGTAACTTACTTTGGATACATTTTTTAGGAATGTATCTAAAATAAACTACTCATTTTTTCTGCTAAATTACAACCAATCACTGCGTTATTTTTTCGTTATAACGCCCTGCGTTGCGCCTCAAAAATGCCTTGTTATTGTTTGAATTTATTGGAAAAAATTAAGTACCTTATTTTTTCCTCATTCCTTACTCACATTCCCAAATAACAATTTGCTTTTTGTTCTAAAAAATACCTAATTTTGTAAAAATATTGGACGAATGATTGAAACAAAAAAATTGGAAGCGCATTTTTCGCAATTCAGACAAAAAACGGTCGGAATAGAACAGAATTTTATGTCACATTTTGGTCAAAAAAATATCGTTTATGCCGATTGGATTGCGTCGGGGCGGCTCTACGCACCGATAGAAAAAAAAATGTTGGAAGATTTTGCGCCTTTCATAGGGAATACGCACACCGAAACCTCCGTGACGGGTACCAGCATGACGCAAGCCTACAACAAAGCTCGCCAGATTATCAAGCAACACGTCCGCGCAAACGCCGACGATGTGCTGATTTGTTGCGACAGCGGCATGACGGGCGCAGTCAATAAATTGCAGCGAATCTTGGGTCTAAAAGTCCCCGAAAAGTTCAGAAATCAATTAGAAGTGAGCGACGAAGAACGTCCCGTCGTGTTTATTTCTCACATGGAACACCACTCCAACCAGACTTCTTGGCTCGAAACGCTCGCCGACGTAGTGACCATCGCGCCTACTTCCGACGGCTTGATAGACCTCCAACAGCTTCGTGTTTTGCTCCAAAAGTATGAGCATCGCCCAATCAAAATCGCCGCCATCACGAGCTGCTCCAACGTCACGGGCATCGTCACGCCGTTTCACGAAGTGGCAAAAATAATGCACGCCGTCGGCGGACTTTGTTTCGTGGATTTTGCCTGCTCCGCGCCCTATGCGCCTATCAATATGCACCCCGAAGGCGACGAAACGGCGAGTTTGGACGCTATTTATTTCTCTCCCCACAAGTTTCTCGGCGGACCGGGAACTTCTGGCGTGCTGATTTTTCACTCCAAAATGTACCGCAATGCCGTCCCCGATCACCCGGGCGGAGGCACCGTGACGTGGACGAATCCATGGGGCGGACACCATTATATACAAGACATCGAAGCGCGTGAAGACGGTGGCACGCCGCCGTTTTTGCAGACTATCCGCACCGCGCTCGCCATTCGGCTCAAAGAGCAAATGGGCGTAGAAAATATTCTCGCTCGCGAGCATCAACTACTCGAAAAAGCCTTCGCTCGGTTCGATACCATAAAAAATATTCACCTTTTAGCGACCCAACATCGCAACAGAATCGGTGTAATTTCGTTTTATGTCAAGGATTTGCACTACAACCTGTGCGTCAAGCTGCTCAACGACCATTTTGGGGTTCAGGTGCGTGGCGGCTGCTCTTGCGCAGGGACGTACGGACATTATTTGCTCAACGTGACTCCCGAGTATTCGCGAGGCATTACGGACAAAATAGACGGCGGAAATCTTACCGAAAAGCCCGGCTGGATTCGGCTTTCGCTGCACCCGATAATGACCGATGCCGAATTAGATTTTGTGATGGACGCAATCGAGGAGGTCGCCAAAAATTTCCGAACTTACGCCGAAGACTACGAATACAGCAACAAGCACAACGAATATTATCTCAAAAAAGGCGAAATCCACGCGTTAGATTTAGAAAAATGTTTTGCGATGTAATGTGTTTTTTTGGTTTTTTGTTAGATATAACAAAATAAAGCCTTTTGTTAGATTTTAGCGTTCTTAAAATTAATATTTTATGAAATTTTTTGCAAAAAATAGTTCAATTCGATGCGCCAAAATAGGTCTAAAAGTCTTGTTTGGAGCCGCCGCCATAAGTTTCGCAAGTTGCCGCACAGAGCCGCCTGTCATTGAAGCTCCGGGCAGTGGCGACCTGACTTCGATTGAGTATGCGCCTACGCCCGACACTATCAAAGCTCCGCCGCTTTTCCCCAAAATGGTCATTCCTGTCGGTAATCCGATGACCAAACAAGGCGTTGCACTTGGGCGACGCTTGTTTTATGACCCAATTTTGTCATCGGACAGCAGTTTATCTTGTAGCAGTTGCCACCATACGGCGGGAGGATTTACCGACAATCAGGCATTGAGCAGAGGCGTGTTGGGCTTGGCGGGCAAGCGCAGTGCCATGTCCCTCGAAAATGTCGGTTTTTATACCAAAGGTTTGTTTTGGGACGGGCGAGTTTCGACCCTCGAGCAGCAAGCCGAAATGCCTATCACAGACCATTTAGAAATGAACGAATCTTGGGACAGAGCAGTCGATAAACTGCGCCGTCACAGCGACTATCCAAAATATTTTCGCGAAGCGTTTGGGATAAAAAATAAATCTGAAATATCTAAAGAGTTGGCAGTCAAAGCCTTATCACAGTTTGAGCGCACTATCGTCAGCAGTGGAAAAGCAAAATACGACCGCGCGCCGCTTCCTTTTGGTCAAGGCGCGTACCAGTATTCGGACGACGAAATAGTTGGAAAAGGACTTTTTTTCAATGAAGACGGCTTTCGAGATGCGCAGTGCGGACACTGCCACAACGCGCCGCTTTTTACGACCAATGAGTTTTTGAACAATGGTTTGGACAGCGTGGCGGATTTGGATAATTTTTTGGACAAAGGACTGGGAGGTTTTTCTGGAAAAAAATTAGACAATGGAAAATTTCGTGTCACGTCGCTGCGAAACATCGAATTTTCTGCGCCCTACATGCACGACGGACGGATGCAAACTTTGGAGCAAGTAATGGAGCATTACCACTCGGGTGGCAAAGGCTCCGATAATATCTCACCGCTCGTAAAATCCATTCCGCTTGCGCAGCTCACGCCGACAGAAATCAAGCAAATTATCGCATTTATGAAAACATTGAGCGACACGACTTTACTCAACAATCCAGCACTCAAAAGTCCCTTTTGAGTTTTTATTCTTTTGGGGAAAAATATTTTGCGCAGCTAAAAACTAAAAACTAAAAACTAAAAAGCCAATAAACTCGCTATTGCTGCCGCAACTTTTTCGATACTCGGTATCATCGTTTGCTCCAAAATCGTGTTGAGTGGGATAGCAGGTAAGTTTTCTGAGCCCAATGTCCGCACCGGCGCGTCTAAATCAGCAAAACATTCTTCCTGAATCCTTCCCGCAAGGGCTTGCGCAAAACTGCCATTCACGGACTCCTCCGTGACGACCAAACAGCGTCCATGACGGCGAACCTCCGCAAAAATCAACTCCGTATCCAACGGAAAAAGTGTCCTCAAATCAAGAATACTGACTTGCTCGGGCAGCTCTTTGGCAGCGTTCAAAGTCCAGTGTACGCCCATGCCGTAAGTCACGACCAACGCCGCTTTGCCGCTTGCTACGAGTTGCGGCGCGGCGAGCAGCACCATGTTTCCTTTCCCCAACGGCAGGATATAGTCGGCACTTGGCTCTACGCATCGGGCAGCTTCTGTGCCGCGCACTTTGCTCCAATACAGTCCCTTGTGTTCAAAAATCACAACTGGATTGGGGTCGTAATAAGCCGCTTTTAGCAATCCTTTGAGGTCGGCACCGTTGCTCGGATAGGCTATTTTGATGCCTCGAATATTTGCCACGATAGCCTCCACGCTTGATGAGTGATACGGTCCACCGCTCCCATACGCGCCAATCGGAATCCGCAGCACCATACTGACGGGATATTTTCCATTCGTGAGGTAGCAAGAGCGGCTGACTTCGGTGAACAACTGGTTGATACCCGGAAAAATATAGTCCGCAAACTGTACTTCTACTATCGGTTTCAAGCCTACGGCAGACATTCCGACGGTGCTGCCGACGATAAATGCCTCCTGAATCGGTGTGTTGAAAACTCGTGTGTCGCCGAATCGCTGTGCCAAAGTTGCCGCTTCGCGAAATACGCCGCCGAGCCGTCCGCCTACGTCCTGCCCGTAAAGCAGACATTCGGGGTACAAATCCATCAGTTCTTGCACCGCCAGCAGCGCGCAATCCACCATTACTTTCGGTTCGCGCTCGGCGGGCGCGCGCTCGCCAGTTTCGTGTATGATAGGAGTTGGCAAAAAATCATTCGTAAAAAGGTCGGCAGGCGAGGGATCTTCCGCTCGTTGGGCGCGCAAAAAATCAGCCGTCACTATCTGCGTCACGAGGTCTTCCAAGTAGTCCAACTGTTCGTCGTCAAACAAGCCTTCGGCAAGTTGGCGGCGCAAAATCGGGTAGGGGTCGCGGGTTTGGTGTTCCTCCAAGTCATCTCGATACCATTCTTTTCTGACTCCCGACGTGTGGTGATTGAGGAGCGGTACTTTGGCATGGACCAAAAACGGTCGTCGCTCGGTGCGCATTTTTTCGATAATTTCGTGCAGTTCGAGGTAGCAGGATACAAAGTCGTTGCCGTCCAAAGTCCTGACTTCCAAGCCTTTGAAGCCACGCCCGTAGTGAGTGGCATCGTTGGCACGGATTTCGTCCGCCGATGCCGAAATATCCCAGCCATTGTCTTGCACCAAATAAAGAATCGGCAGTTTTTTAAGCACCGCCATTTGGAAGGCTTCTGCGACTTCGCCCTCCGTAATGCTGGCATCGCCGAGTGAGCAGACGACAATCGGAGCGGCTTGCGTAGGGTCGGACAAGCCCATTTTCTCTTTGTACCAGAATCCCATCGCTGCGCCAGTGGCGGGTATTGCTTGCATTCCCGTAGCGGAGGATTGGTGCGGAATCTTGGGTTTGTCGTCGTCGCGCAGACTTGGGTGACAGTAGTACGTCCGTCCCGCCGAAAACGGGTCGTCGCGTTTGGCGAGCAGTTGCAGCATGAGGTCGTAGGGTTGTACGCCGATGGCGAGCAGCATTGCGTCGTCGCGATAGTAGGGGAATAAAAAATCTTGTGGGAGCAGCTGCAAGCCGAGTGCTATCTGGATAGCTTCGTGTCCGCGCGAGGTAGCGTGGACGTATTTTGAAACGAGTTTAAAATTTTCTTCGTAGAGTTCTGTGAGGGCTTTGGCGGTTGCGAGATGTCGGAAAGCCAACAAGAGCGTATCTTTGGGGATAAAAACGGGTGTAGTAGTCATCGTTGTAGTGCCGTGTTTTGTTGCTGCGAAGATACAAAAAAGAATACAAAATATCAAATGTCGAATGTTTACAAATCGCCAGATGTGTGGAGATAGGCGATTATTTTTTCGGTGGCGCCGCTATTTTTTTGTAGATATTGAAAGGCTGCGGCTGCGGAAGTTTGGTATTGATTGGTATCTTGGAGGAGGTCGAAAGCGGCTTGAAGTTCCGAAATATTTTGAATAGAAAAAGCGGCTTGATGCTCGACAGCCCAATTCGCTTCTTCAAATTTTTGGTATTTTGTACCAAAGATGACAGGCAATTTGAAAGACATTGGCTCTAATGTATTGTGAATACCTGCACCAAATCCGCCTCCGATGTAGGCGACGGTAGCGTATTGGTACAAGCTGGCGAGCATTCCGATGTTGTCGATGAGGAGAATTTGGGGTTCGGCGATGTTATTTTCGTTGGCTTCTGAATATTTTAAATAGTTGTTTTTCAGATGTTTACAAATATTTTGGAGGTGTTTTTCGTCTATTTCATGCGGCGCAATGATGACTTTCCAGCCTTGCGGAATGATGTTTTGGAAAAATGGAAGGAGTATTTTTTCGTCGGCTTGCCAAGTGCTGCCTGCGATAAATATTTTATTATTTTTTGAAAAAATGTCAATCAGTGACAATTTTTGGGCGTTTTTTGCCAAATCCAACACTCTATCTACTCTCGTGTCGCCCGCCAAAGTCACATTTTGGACAATATTATTTTTTTGTAAAATATCCAAAGAAGATTTATTTTGGACAAAAATATGCTCGTAATCTTTTAAAATTTCTAAAAATAATTTTCCGTACCATCGAAAAAATATTTGCTTCGGGCGAAATATTGCGGACACGAGATAAGTGTTTATTTTTCTTGATTTTAATGCTATCAAAAAGTGCAGCCAAAACTCATATTTCACAAAAATAGCGGCGTGTGGTTGTGTGATTTCTAAAAATTTTTCTGCGTTTTTTTTACTGTCCAAAGGCAGATAGCAAACGTGGTGCGCGAGCGGATAGTTTTTGCGGATTTCGTAGCCCGACGGCGAATAAAACGTCAATAAAATCTCAACGTTGGGATTTTTTTGGTGCAAAATTTCCAATATCGGTCGCCCTTGTTCGAACTCTCCGAGCGAGGCGCAGTGCATCCAGAGGACGGGTTTTTGAAATTTTATTTGCGAGAGTTCGGCTTCCCAGTTGGCTCTGCCTGCCAGCCAAAGTTGTGCTTTTTTATTGCCCAACTGCGAGAGGACTTTGACACAAAAAGCGTAAAAATAAATCGAAATATCGTATAAAAAAAGCATAATTTAACGCAGCAAATTCTTTATTGAAAGTCGGTGAAAGAGCGAAGAAAAGACAAAAATTATTCATTTGCGCCAATAAATTAAGCCAACTAAACGCACTTTCAAGACGCTTTGTTGTTGGTTGAATTTATCGAAAAAATTGAAGTACCTTGTCTTCTCTTCATTCTTATTTTCTCTTCATTCCTTAAAGATTGAATCGCAAAGATGCAAAAACATTTCTGCCCGGAGCGTTGATGCCACTCGAAAAAGTGCGATATTGAGTGT
>JAYWGG010000313.1:0-12809 GCA_043778415.1 Saprospiraceae bacterium | reverse complement strand
GAAGGAGAAGAAAGTAACCAAAAAAATCAAGTGCTCTGTATAAATTCTAAAGTTTTTGCTTAAAAATCCCGTCGGCGCGCGAAAAATACTCGTCGGCTTCGCCAGACTCAAACAGTTTTCGCTTCGCCAGACGATATTTTTGCAAAAACTTGAATTTCTACAAGGCACGTCTGAAAATACAGTCATATTGAATAAAAATGCTGCCTGAAATTTTAGAAAATTTTCTTCTGCGTAACATCAGTCAGTAAAACCTAATAAAATTTTATTTTTCTCAAAGCAAAAATACACATTCGGAGCAAAATAAAACCGTGTTTGAAGCGCGAAATATTGGTGTCGCCATACGTCCGTTCTTTGTATCGGATAGGGACTTCGATTATTTTTAGGTTCAGTTTGTAAGCTCCGAATATCAAATCAAAGTCGCCAAATGGGTCGAAGTCGCCAAAAAATTTACGGTTGCGAATCAGTCGTTGATAGTCTTTGTTGAAAAGGACTTTGGTGCCGCAGAGCGTGTCGCGGAAGTTTTGCTCCAACAGCCAAGTGAACGCCATGCTAAAAAACTTGTTGCCCAATCGGTTGAGTGTGCGCATTGCTTTTTCGTCCATCGCATACACGAGGCGAGTGCCGTTGATAAAGTCGCCCTTGTGGGTAGCGAGTGCGTTGTAAAATTTCGGTAAGTCCTCCGGCGGCACAGTAAGGTCAGCGTCCAAAATCATCAGAATATCTCCTGTCGCCATGCCAAAACCCTTTCGGACTGCGTCACCTTTGCCTTTGCCGCTTTGTTGCCCGATGACGATGCGGTGCGAGTGGTCGTATTTTTCTTTTATTCTTTGGATAGTCGCCCAAGTGTCGTCCGTCGAGTTGCCTTCTATAAAAATTATTTCTTGGAATTTTCCGAATTTCGGCAGCCTTGTGATGGCATTTTCGATATTTCCACTTTCGTTGCGCGCAGGGACTACGATGGAAACCGAATATTTTTCGCTAACATCTTCAGCAGGCACGATGGGTCTTGCGAAAGCAAACATATTGATACCAAAATACCGAAATCCGGGGATTCGTGCCAAATAAGTATTTAATAAAAATGAAATTATCGGAATATTAATCGGCATTAAAGTCCGCCGAACGGTTCGGTACACGTCGAAGCCAGCCAAATAAAGCAAATTGTTAATGTCTGTCATAGTCAGCCAATTCTGTTGTGGAGCAGCCGTTTTAAGACCTAATTTTTCGCCCAAGTTCAGTATCGGTTCCCACAAGGAGTTGTGGTATGTTACCATCACGCGGGTCTGGCTGTGGCAAACTTTATGCACTTGCGCCAACACGGATTCGATGTCTTCGATGTAGCCAATCAGATTGGAAAGTATGACCACGTCGTAGGTTTCGCCAGCGAGCGCGTCTAAATTTTCGGCATTTACTACTCGCAAGTCGAGGTCAGGAAACTGTTTTTTCGCTTCCGCAATCATGGTCGGCGAATAATCCACGCCTGTTTTTTGTTGTGCAGGAAGGTCGTGCAGCAGTTCGGCAGTGCCGCAGCCAATTTCGAGAACGCGCTGCTCTTCTTGGACGAAATATGCCAGATAGCGCGTAATATCGTTCCAATAATAACTATGCCGACGGCGAATGGCAGCTCTGCGAGGAGCTAATTGTTCAAAATAATCGAAATTGTGAGGCGTATTTTTTTGCTTTTCCAAAATGGTTTTTTCGTAGAAATATATATAAAAAGATGTTACTTTTCTCCGTAGATGACGACAGAGCCAGCTATTTCGCGCAACAGTGGGATTTGTTCTATTATTTTTCCGATGCCTTGCACAGTGCCAATCAAAAATTCGGGTACAGACGGGTGCAAAAAATCGTAGGGAAATATTTTAATATTTTTGAATCCGATTTCTTTCATTTGTTGAGCGAGTTTCCAACGGACGACAGCCGTTTCGTCGGGCGAGTCGCCGAGCCATTCTTTGATGGCAGGGACATTTTTTTGGACGAATATTTGCGGATTGAGCATATTGGGTTCGGCAAAAATCATTCTACCCGAACCAGTTTTGAGGACTCTGAATATTTCTCTCAAAGACTTTTCGATGTCTAAATGGTGAATAACGCTGCTTCCAAAAACGCCTTCAAAACTTTCGTCGTCGAAACTCATATTCATTGCGTCCCCTGTTTTGAACTCTACGTTGGGCAATTTGAGCCTCGCTTGGGCAAGCAAAATTTCTGAAATATCAATAGCTGTTATCTTCGCGTGTGTAGCTTGATACACTTTTTCGGTAAAAATAGCAGTGCCGCAGCCGATTTCTAAAACTCGGTCGGTCGAAGAAAATTTACCCAAATCTGTCAGGTACTTTGCTCTGCGCTCTGCACGCACTTTGCCTGCGCCCGAAGTCCAGTTCCAGATAGCTTCGGCATCTGTCCCCATTTTTTCGCCATGCGCTATTTCATGGTCTAATCGTTTTTTTAAATCTTCCATCTAATTTTTTTGGATTGCTGGCGCCGAATACGCTTGTATTTTATCGTAATTAATTTTTAACAATTTAGCTTTCTCGAGCGTCCCCTCCTGATGCACTACTTCAAATGCGTCGGGATATTTGGCTTGGATAGGCGACAAAAAGCGATGAATCGTATTGATATACATATTTTCGACATACATATTTGGGTTGGTGCGCAGCTCGGCAAGTATCACATAAGATACTTTTCCTTCTTTCAGAATATTGACCAACGAATCCGCATCTTTTGCTATCACATTCGTGATGGGATAAAACTTTCGACCGTTGCTATAAATAAAAGACATAGCGGCTTTTCTGCCCGCCACCACCGACGAATCTGGGATATTTTTTCCACACCATTCGCTCATTTTGAGATAATTAGTCCAGTCGGGCGTGTAGCCATAATATTTATCGCCGCGCATATTTTCTCCCAACACGGGCGCGTGTTTTATGATATTTTTCCAAGTTTGGTTGAAATTTACGCCTGCAAAGATACACAATGCCAATAAAAAAACAAATTGCAAGCCGCCCAACGATTTGCTGCGCAACAATTCATAAAAACCGTAGCTCGAAGCCATCAGGATAAACGGCAAAAAAATCATCACCAACCGCGCCTGCCCCCAACTGGTGTGTATTCCAATATAAGTCGCGCCGCTCAAAGCTCCAAAATAGAGCGTCCCCAGCACAATAGCGCGGTTGGGCTTCCAGATAGCTACCACCAATCCCGACAAAATCACAGCGATAGTAAAAATAGTTAGCCCTGCGCTATTGCTTACGTCGGTGTCCGATTTGAAGCCCAATACTTGCCAAAGCCGCGAAGAAAGGTATATTTCGGCATTCGTGTAGAAGCGTTCTACGAATCCCCACAGTGTTTCTTGTCCCTTGTTGGGGTCGTAGGCATCTTTTTGAAACATCATGCTGCCTTGGCTGTTGAACTGTCCCTGCGTTGCTGCTGCTCCCCAAATCAGTCTTTTTGACACTTCAAAACCAACCGTACATATCGCCAGACTCGCGACGCTGTACGCTGCAAAAAGCCAATTTTTTTGTAAAAAAAAGTACAACACAACCGCCGAAATCGCTACTGCGGAGATACTTCTGGAAATAAAAAGCAACATCAGCGAAAAACCAAGCAGCAACCAGCCACGCCAATGCGCTTTCAGAGTAGTGTTTTCGGAAGCATTGAGTTGGTCTTCAAACCTAAAAAATAGGTAAAAAAACAAGGCTTGCACCATGCTAAAAAAACATTCGGTGTAGGTAAGGCTGGCGTGTTGGGCGTACAAGCAGTTGGTGGCGGTCGCAAAAAGCGCGAAAAAAAGCAGCAAATACGGCACTCTGCCCGCAAACGCTTTGTACAAAATCCAAATGCTGACGACGAAAAAAGGAATAGACATCGCTTTCAGAAACACTACATTGATACCCATAAACTGTACGGGTAGCCACAAAATGAGGGGATAAAGCGGCGCGTTTCCGCTGTAAAAATAACCAAAAAAATTCTTGGTATAGTTGAACGCAGCTTCGATATAGACCGAATCGTCGTTGGCAGTTGAAATTTTTACGTCGAATAAAAGCAGCGAACAAAGGGTCGCCAAAGCTAAAATTGCGAAGATGTAAGCGGTACGCCAGCTTTCGAGGTGCCGCTCCAAGACTTCAAAAACGCTCCATTGAGGAGTGTTGTTTTCGGGATTACTCAAAGATTTTGCTGCTACTCTCGGCGCGGCTGCTGGCTGCGAAGCCGCTTTTTGATTGGTTTTTTTTTGAGCCATTTTCAAAATACGTTTTTATAAAATCTTTTTTTCTGCGACTTGCAGCACCTCTTTGCGTGTGCCATCATTGCGATGCGCGAAGGCGACGATTTCGCAGTTTTCTACTTTCCAAGCCGCAGGCAGCGTCAGCGTAAATGTTTTCACAATCGGTATTCCTGCTTTTAGTCCGTTTCCAATCTCCGTACCTGTCGCCGCTGAAAGGCATTTTCGAAAGACGTGTTTGTGTTTGTAGTTTTCTACCTCGCCCACTCCAGTTTTTTGTTTATCAATAATGTCATTTTCTGTCAACAGAACAGTCACATTGTGGCTGCCTTGTAGAGCCAAGGTTGGCACCAATGTCGTGGTCACAGTCAGTTGTCGCGTAGCTGTGTCGTAGCTGTTTTGGACGGCGACCGAGATTTTCGGCTCTACCACAGATTCTTGCTGAATGTAGGCTGCCCACTTGGAGCGATTGACGTACCGAAAACTCTCTCCGCCGAACAAAGTCCTGTTGATAGAGGCAGCTGGATAGCCGTCTGGCTCCAAATCAGGGCTGCAAATATAAGCGGTTATTTCGTTTCCGTCCTGTGTTCGGAAGTCCGAATGTCCTACGAATGGAGTGGAAAAAAAACCTGCGTGGATAGAAACGGACACCAAATTTTCACTGTACAAATTTTTTAAACTTTCTATTTCCGCGCTGCCGTCGGGGCAGTTTACGCATTGCACGCCCGTAAATTCTTCTACCAAGATTTTACGATTGCCGAGCGTTGGTGCTTTCAGTGGTGGTATCACTATCGGCTGCTCTTTGCAGGCTGCAAAAAACAAAATTGCCAAAAAGATTGGTATAAATTTATGTGTCATTTTTTTATTTTTTTACTCCTAAAAAGTCGAAATTACATTCATTCGGACACCGCTAAAAGCTGGCTCTAAACGGCAAATTCCACCCGTGCAAACCACTCCTTCTACTTGCTTGACGTAGCTGAGCGAAAAGCGATTGGCTCCCGTCGTATAGACGACTCCGACGGTGGGGTAGTGAATTTTTTTGGCATCGGCACCCAATTTTTTAGTGTTCGGGACGATGTTGTACATATCCAAAACCGTAAAAATCCAGTGCGGCGCAATGCTGTATTCGGCAGAAAGATAAAGCCAATTTCCGTAGTCTTGGCGAGTGAACATATACTGCGCTTCTACGCGCAAAGCGTTGGTTTTGCTGAATTTATACAAAAATTCTGCGTAAGGCACTATCGTCCTCACGAGCGGTACGTTGGGTTTCACTTCATACAAACGCTGGTTGTAAATCTGAAGTTGTATGCCGCCGATTGCCGACCACTGTTTTGATTTTTTGTAGGTTACTTCCGTAAAAAGTTCCCGATAGAGCAACTGATTGTTTAGGTCTGTGATGTTAGAAAAATTGACATTTGCGCCTATCTGGTCGTTGATTTTGTAGCGTACATCTGCCTGAATGGCTTGCTCCCCAAGTTCCTGCGTAGCGGCTTGATAGCGAGCAGTAAGTCGATAGCTATTTTGGCGAGTCATGGGTGGCAAAAAATTAATTGCGCCATTGTTGCGTGTCACAAAAGGATTGGTTCTGAACGTAAAATTTTCTGTTCGCTTGCCTTCCAAAGTCACGCCCAACCCGTGTCCCGCGTAGCTCACGCTGCTGTAAACGATAGTTCCTTGCCTGCTGACGAGTTTGCCGTCGGTTATTTCGCCAGTCCACTGGAGTTTTTTTGCGTAAGGGTCAAAAAAGTCCTCTTGGGTTTTGTACGCGCCCTCCACATACCACGAAAAATTTCCGACCGAAAGTGTGTTGTAAGCAGAGAAAGCGTAAGTGTTATATTTGGCTCCGATGCTGTCTTGGGGTGTATAAGTGGTGATGGAAGACACTATTTTTTGGATAGTTTCGTCATCGTGCGTGCGATTGACAACTCCGAATCCGGGCGAGCAAGTTATCGGTGCGTCGTCTTTTCCGAGCGTCACGAATCCGTCTATGCTTGCGCCTTTGATGACTGCCGCGTAGGAGTCAAATTGTTGTTTTTGCTGTCCCGTGAATGCTTTTGCCCGCCAGTTTTTGGAGAGGTCGTAAGTGAGGTGAATACCAAAAAGTGCGTTGTCAATCGCCAATGGACGTTCTTCGAAGGCACGAAAAATGATACCACTTCCGATTTGGTCGTAGATGTAGCCGGCGGTGATGCCCAAGTTTTCGATTTTTTTCTTCACGAACCAGTTGCCGATGCCTTTGGCGGTGTACGAGCCTTGCGGATTGAGCAAATTGGAGTTGTTGAAAAGGTCGAACCGGAGTCCGAAATCAAAACCCCAGTTGCTGTAATTGAGGTTGAGCCACGTTTCGGCACCAAAAAGTTGGTGTTCGTATTGAGGAGTGTTGGCTGCGCCGATGGCTGCATCGCGGATAAAAAAATTGCCGTTGCTTACCAGACTGCCCGAAAAAACACCTGAATTTTTGTTATTATTATTTTCTTCTGCATTTTGTGACGAATCTTGCGCTTGCGCAAAACTCATATTTGCAAATAGCATTATCCACAAAAAATATTGTAATACAAATTTCATTTAATTAAGATTTTCGTTCAGGGAATGAAGAAAAAATGGGTAGCTTATTTTATACGCATTCCCAAAGGCTTAAAATTACATCAAAGTTGGATATTTTCTACCATTTTTCTTGTTTTTCACATAAAATAGTTCAATTTTGAGTTTTATTTTCTAAAAAGTAGTTTTGGTTATTTGATTAACGTTTGCACCAATGCGTTATTTTGTTTAAATATTTTTTATATTCATAAATAACTGTCTTTCAGTGAGTTAAACTATTTTTATTAGAAAATTTGAGGAGGCGAAAAATGTGTAACAGTAATTTTGAGCCAATATTTCGGAGCATTTTGTAATGTAGAGAAATTTGAAATATCGAAAAAAAAAATTATTTTTACCAAAAAATAAGGATAACAAAACAAGGAATGATAAAAATAAATAGTTTGTTTCAGACGCATTCCCAAACTACTTTTTACAAAAAATAAATTTGAAACTATGCTGGTAAAAACTTTTGCAAGTGCCGTGCAAGGCGTTGATGCGCAGACGATTACGGTAGAAGTGAACGCCGGCGGCACGGTGGCGGCTGGAAAAATGGGCTACTTTTTGGTCGGACTTCCCGACAACGCCGTCAAAGAAGCCTACCAACGCATCGAAGCGGCAATAAAAAATATTGACCTCAAACTCCCCCGACTCAAAATAGTAGTCAATATGGCACCCGCCGACATCAGAAAAGAAGGCTCCGCCTACGATTTGCCGATTGCTATCGGAATGTTGGCAGCGACTGGACAGCTGCGGACGGCGGACTTGGACAAATTTATTATCATGGGCGAGCTGTCGCTCGACGGCGGACTGCGCCCTATTCAGGGCGCACTGCCGATAGCGATTCAGGCGCGAAAAGAAAAATTTAGAGGCATTATTCTTCCCAAGCAAAATGCCCGAGAAGCCGCCATCGTCAATGATTTGGAAGTATATGGGGTAGAAAATATCCGAGAAGCGGTCGATTTTATCAACGGCGAGCTGGATATTCCGAAAACAGAAGTGAACACGCGCGAAGAATTTTTGGACGCTCAAAATATTTATGAAGTTGATTTTTCGGACGTAAAAGGTCAGGAAAACATCAAGCGCGCACTCGAACTGGCAGCAGCAGGCGGTCACAATGCGATTTTGATAGGTCCGCCCGGCGCAGGAAAAACGATGCTGGCGCGCCGACTGCCTACTATTTTGCCGCCACTTTCGCTCTACGAAGCCTTGGAAACTACAAAAATTCACTCGGTAGCAGGGATTTTGCCCGCCAATTCTTCGCTCGTTTCGCTGCGTCCGTTTCGTGCGCCGCACCATACGATTAGCGATGTCGCGCTCGTGGGCGGCGGCTCGAATCCGATGCCCGGAGAGATTTCGTTGGCACACAACGGCGTGTTATTTTTAGATGAGTTGCCGGAGTTCAAACGTCAAGTGTTGGAGGTGCTTCGGCAGCCGATGGAAGAACGCCACGTCACCATTTCGCGGGCAAAGATTTCTATTGACTATCCCGCAGGGTTCATGCTGATAGCGTCCATGAATCCTTGTCCGTGCGGATATTTCAATCACCCCGAAAAAGAATGTGTCTGCGGTCCGGGAGTCGTAAAAAAATATGTGAGCAAAATTTCGGGACCTTTGTTGGACAGGATTGACTTGCACGTCGAAGTAACGCCGGTGAGCTACGAGGAACTGTCGAGTTATGTGCCGTCCAAAGAAACCAGTGCAGATATTTCGATACGGGTGGTGAATGCGCGCGAGATTCAGGCGGAGCGTTTCAAAAATCACAAAGATTTGTACTGCAATGCCCAGATGCCGAGCCGCATGGTGCGCGAAGTTTGCGCACTCTCTCCGTCGGGAACTACTTTGCTCAAAACGGCGATGCAAAGACTGCAACTTTCGGCGCGTGCCTATGACCGAATCCTGAAAGTAGCTCGCACGGGTGCCGACCTTGCAGGCAGTCCAGATATAAAAATAGAGCATCTCGCCGAAGCTATCCAGTACCGCAGTTTGGACAGAGAAGGTTGGGCAGGATAAATGAGTGTCAAAAAAAATAGTCTAATTTGATTTTTTCAAATTAGACTATTTTAGAATTGTCACAAAAAAAATGTTTTTTGTAACTTTGGAAGTTGCCAAAGCTATTTATTTCGGGAAGCGGTCGCTGGCTTTTTCTCCATTTCGGAGGCTATTCGTTCTATGACGACCATTTCTTCTTCTTTTCCTACCGTCATCACGAGTTTGTAATGTGCTGGGCGCATTCCTGCCAAATCCACAGTCAGCTCGTTGTAGCCGTTTTTGAGCGGTATTTTACGACTCAATATAGGCGTATTTTGCAAATCTTTGAGCGTATAAGTCAGTTCTACCGACTTGAAAGCGTCAATAGTAGCAGTAAAACTATTGGTCGTCGTTGCGCCCGACATTTTTACGACCATAAACTGGTTCGGAATTTTTTTGGATACTGCTACTATCTCCGAGTAGTTGTAAGTGCCGTCAAAGTCTGTTTGTTTGAGGCGATAAAAAAGGCGGCTGTTGCTGGCTGCGGGGTCCAAGAAATTATATTCCTGACCGTCCAATGAAGTCCCTGCACCTCTCACGGTGCCGATGTTGGTGTAGTCCATGCCATTGTCGGATTTTTCTATTACGAACATAGCGTTGTTTTCTTCGGTGGCGGTACTCCAAGTAAGCACCACTCCGATAGGAAGGTCTTTACTGGCGATGGTTTCTTTGTAGCGACAAGCGGCTTGAGCGGTTGGAGCGGCACAAAAAATCGAAGCAGCTACTACGGCTGCGGATAATTTATAAAATACTCGGCTCGAAAAGTTCTTTTTGATGGAAGCACAGTATTGCATTTGATTGACTAATTTTGAAATGAAAAAAATAGAGTTGCTGATAGTCAGTTTCTGTGCAGAAATTTTCTACTTGTTTGGTATTTAGTGTATTGCAATTACTGTGCTAACTTTTTTGGTGCCATGCGGTTTGTATAATTAGAAAAAATAATTTTGTGACAGCTGATTTTTTGGAAAAATTAATGTAGATATATTTTTTTTGTAAATATATTTTTCGTGTAATGTATATTTAGCAGAAAACCAGCATTTTAAATATCTAAAAAAACAATATACGTACTCCGAACCTGTCAAATACGACTGTTTATGCCCAAAAAATGCACGATTTTTTATGTTGATATTACAAGAATAAAAATGTATTTTATTGTATTTTTTGTTTTTTTTTGATAAAATTACTTCAAAGCACTTTTTAAATTGCTGCCGAAAACTGCTTCAAAAAGCGAACATCGTTTTCAAAAAGCAGCCGAATATCGGGTATGTTGTAGAGGCGGAGTGCTTGGCGTTCTACGCCCATTCCGAAGGCAAAACCAGAATATTTTTTACTGTCAATCCCGCAATTTTCAAGCACTTGCGGGTCTATCATGCCGCAACCCAATATTTCGAGCCAGCCTGTGCCTTTGGTGAGCCGACGTGCTTCGTCGCTTTCCAATCCTAGATAGATGTCCATTTCTGCGCTCGGCTCCGTGAAAGGAAAAAACGACGGTCGAAGTCGGATTTTACTCGCCCCAAACATTGCCTGCGAAAAATATTGCAGCGTCTGTTTGAGGTCAGCGAATGATACATTTTCGTCAATATACAGCCCTTCCACCTGATGAAACTGGCAGTGTGAGCGAGCCGAAACGGTTTCGTTGCGATACACTCTGCCCGGCGCAAGCACTCGAATTGGTGGCTTTTGGGTAGTCATCACGCGAGCTTGTACGGACGATGTGTGAGTGCGCAAGAGCATTTCGGTACTGTTTTGGAGGTAATAAGTGTCCTGCATATCGCGAGCTGGGTGGTCTTCGGGCGTGTTCATTGCCGTAAAGTTGTACCAGTCGGTTTCGATTTCGCGTTCTTCGGCGATAGAAAATCCGATGCGGCGAAAGATTTCGACGATTCGGTTCATAGTGATGGCGACGGGGTGGCGGCTGCCGAGTGCGATGCCTTCGGGCGGCGCGGTGAGGTCGATTTGCTGTGAAGTCTGGGCTTCGGCAGCAGCTTCGAGTGCTTCTTTGAGCATGGCGAATTTCGTTTCGGCGGCTTGTTTGGCGGCATTCACGAGTTGTCCGTATTCTTTTTTTCTTTCGTCGCCGACGTTTTTTATTTCGCCCATGAGCGGTTTGAGTTCATTTTTTGAACCCAAAAACTGAATCCGAAAAGCCTCGAGTGCTTCCAAATTATCTGGCGCAGCCGCTTCTATTTGGCTGACGATTTGTTGTACTTTTTCAAAAATGATAGACATAATAAAGGCAGTATTTTTTTGCAAAAAATAATCAATAGTTTGTAAGTAGTTTTTTAGTGGTTGGTTTTTGGTCGCACAAGTATTTGATAATCAGTTAGTTAAAATATGAAACAATTACACACAATCTTATAAAATACCCATTGTCATTTTTCGGCAAGTTTGGAAAATTCATTTACAAATTCTTTAAATCCTTTGTGTCTGTTACAGATATTTTCAAAATCTAATTTCTTAAAAATATCAATCGCGTCGGCTTCTTTATAGCGGTATCTTTTGCTTAAAATGCCATCTTTGGGGCTTTTAACCAACATCGGATTTTCGTTGTACTCTTTGTCATTGACCCAATCTGGGAAGCAATTTTCGTAATCTGCCAACATCAATGATTCTAATTCCATCTCAATGAGGAAAAAATAAATATCTTTACTGTTTTGCGAACAGATTTTTTGGACTTCAACGAAGTTTTTTTGTCTGGCTTTGCGATTTTCTTTTTTGTCCAAATCCCTAACGTAAAGCAAAAAGTAAGCATCGCGATTTTCTTCTTTGTCTAAAAACCCCAAAAGAATTTTTTTCAACTGTATCTTGTTATCCCACATACTTCCTCTCAAGGCAATGGTCGAAGCTGGGCTAAAATGAATATTTGTAAATTTCTTTTTGAGTAAATATCCCAATGCTTCTGCGTCGTTTTTAGGATTTTCGCCAAAAATAATGATTTTTTTTCTGGCACTCATATTATCAACTGTTTTTCGCCCTCCAAATTTAAGTGTACCCAATAGTCACTCAAAAAGCCTTCATTTTCCATGTATTTTTTGGCTTGGCTTTGTTCTTTTTCGGTCAAGTAACGCATTTGAGTACCTTCTTCTGCCGTATAATCGGTGATTATAATTTGATTCAGTTCGTGTGAGTCAATAAAATTTAATACTTGCGGTGCGTGTGTAGTTATAATAATCTGACTTTCAGCACTCGCTTTTTTGAGGAATGTCATTAGCAAAAATAGCTGTTGCGGGTGTATTCCTACTTCGGGTTCTTCGATGGCGATAACACTGTGCTCATTTTGCCTAAGATGAATATATGCAGTGGCGATGATAGTAAAAACCCTTTTCGTTCCGTCCGACAGTTGCGACCAAGTAAGATATTCATCGTTCACCAAAAACTCCAAGCTAAAATTGCGCAGCGTAAATTTTTTATTGTCTTTTGTTTTTTTTACAGAAATTCCGTCTTGAATTTTTACATCTTTGACGAGAGAGAAGTGGCGCAGCATCGAAATCAAAGATGATATTGGTTCGCTTTCAGCAAAAGATGACAGCACTTTCTTTTTTAGTTCTGACTCGTCGTCTTCTAATTTTATGGGTTCATCATAAACCCAATTTTGGATAAATTCGTTAAAAAATTGTAAGGTTTTGAAATTATTATCCATGTACCAAATTTTATCTTCGTAGGAGTAGGTAATTTCATTCTTAAAGTTTTCAAAAAAATCTAAAATCGGCAAATTATATCCAATTTTTTTGAAGCCTAACTTACCTTCGTATAGTTTTTCGTCGTCGTATTCGCCAGTTTCACACTTAAATCTATTCTTGTCATTATCGTATGAGCAACTAATAGTTTCTTCGGTCTGGGGCACAGAATAAAACATTGTAATTTTGGCTTTTGTTGACTTTTTAAAATCCTCGTATCTTCCGTTCATCACGCCGTCCAAAAAATCCAAAAAATTAGTTTTTCCGCTTCCATTTGGTCCAATAATTATGTTCAAGTTGGGTGAAAA
>JAYWGG010000312.1:0-12809 GCA_043778415.1 Saprospiraceae bacterium | reverse complement strand
ACAGGGGCACTAATCGTCAAAGTATATGGCGAACAAGTTGGTGCAGCCCATGTTGTGACTACTACCGTATAAGTAGTTCCAGCGACCACCGCAAAAGTTGCATTAGCAGTTGTCCCGCTACTGGTTGTCGCACTTCCTACGCAAGTACCAGCGCAGCCGCCAGTGTGGAAGAAAACGCCACCGTAAGTAGCACTTGCTGTCAAATTGACTGTGATATTACCCGACGCTGTTGGAGTATAAGAATATACTACTGCGTCCTCTGTTCCGCCGTAAGAAGTAGAACATTGAGAAGCTGCGCCGCCGTTTCCAGCACCACAGGTTGTAACACTTCCACTCGCAAAAGGCGCTGTAATTACCGTCGGCGATGCGCAGGTTTGAGCGAAAGCGTTGGCGAAACTTAAAACAATCAATAGACTTGAAAGTATAAAATTTTTCATAAATAGTAAAGTTTTAAAATATAGTTTAATTGTGACAAATAATAAATACTAAGCTCGTGCTGGGGATAGCGCTTTTCGGTGTTTTAAAACATTTAGTAATGCTTTAATCCAAAAATAAAATTGTTGTGTGACAGTTCTAAAATACATGATTTAAGAAAGTCTTTTGAGGTGGTAGTGCAAATATATATCTTATTTGTTCATAAATACAACTTTTTTTTTAAATTATTTTGTCTATTGGACTTAAATAAGTATAAAAGTCTTTGTTTTACTGTATTTATCAATTATAAAAAATATTACAATACTTTTATTTTTTTCAAAAAATTATGTATTTGTGATTTTTAGATATTGTGACTTGTGTAAAATATAGCCAATTTTGTAACTGATTTGTCCAATATTTCGTATAATAAAGTATGAAAACAATTCTATTCGCATATCATTTTGACGCTCCTAATCAATATCTACGAGATTGCACTTTCGAGGGTTTTGGGGAAACTTCTTTTCTTAATCTGTTAGAAAAAAATCATCAATTAGAGCCAATTGAGATTACAAAAGACCTCCAATTTGCCAGAACCGAAAATTTTAGGCAGTCACTCCAACAGTATTTAATCGAAAAACCAGCTGCTTTTTTTGCGGATAGTTTTGAGGCAGATACATTCGGTACGGCTCGAAAAGTCATTTCCATATTAGATGAATTGACTCTGAACGGCTGGGATTTTGGGTTGGCGGAAGATTTACCGCCCAGACTTTTGGCACTTTCTGAACTTAATCGCTTGGAACAAAACATTGAAATCCCCAATTTTGCTGCACAATTTATTCACCTGTTCAAAACGGTGGAGGAAAGCGATTTCGAGTATGATTTTGACGAAATTTTACTCGTAGAGCCGCAGCATTTTTTGCCTACGCATTGGCAGAGGTTGTTCAGGTTGTTAGAAAAAAAAGGCGTGAAGTTGGGACAGTTGGAGCGTCCAAAGTCCAACGAAAAAGCCAATAATTTACAAAAAATAAAAAATAAACTACTAAACGTGACAGAAAAAGTAGAAAATAATTTTTCTACCGATTGTGACAGTTCTGTAATCGTATTGAAGGCTTTGAGAGAGTCCGATGCAGCCGAATATGTCGCTCAAATACTGAAAAAAAATTCTTTTTGGAAGCCAGTTTGTTTGATTCCCGAGGAAAATCGAATGTTGGAGGAGGCACTTGTGAAAGTCGGGCTGCCCAATCTTGGTATCCAAAGCCAATCGGGGGCGCGCCCGAGCTTGCAAGTACTCAAATTACTAACTGTTTTTCTTTGGGAGCCTTTGGATATTTCAAAAGTTATGGAGTTTTTGTCGCTCGCTATTCAGCCGCTTCATTCAGATTTGGCTTCCAAGTTGGCGGTCGCTTTGGCAGAGAATCCGGGAGTTGGAAGTGACAAATGGAGAGCGGTATTAGCTATTTTTTTTGAAGAAAACGAGTCACAAAATGCAGATGAACTAAAAAAAGAGTACCGATTTTGGTTTGAACGACGGCGCACCGACAACCGTAGGACGGTGCAGACATCGGAGCCGATAGAGCTGTTTGCGATGCTTTCCAAATGGGCGCGCAGAACTTTTGATGAACAAAACAATAAAAATATGTCGCTTTTAGTGTTGAGCAATCAAGCTCGGAGAGTGGCGGATTTGTTGGATTTATTGAGCGAAAAGCAAATTGGATATTTGGATTTGGAGCGGATTGTCCGTTCAGTGTCAGAGCCAACGCCTGTGCAAATGCGCGAACCAAGTCCCGGACATTTGGATTTTGTCCATCAGCCAGAGGCAATTATTTCGGAGGTAAATACTTTGTTGTGGTGGAATTTTGTAGGTGGTGAACCGAGTAATTTTTTCAATTTTTGGTATCCCAAAGAGATTGATTATTTGAAAAATTTAGGTGTTGAAATTCAGCTTGCGGCGGTAAAAAATCGCTTTCAAATGTGGAAATATCGCCAAGCCGTCCTAAATACAGAGCATCAGTTGGTGCTTTTTAGCCCCGAAAATGTGATGGCGGAAAAAACGGTGCAGCACGTACTTTGGGCGGATTTTGAATTTGGTTTGGGTAAAAATCTCCAAGCGTGCGAGTATAATATTCACGAAGAAAGTGACCGCTTGCGGCTCGAAAAAATATTTGTACAAGCCAATTATCAAAAAATTACACGCAAACACGATGCAGAGGCAAAGGTATTTTTAGAGATAAAACCTCGAAAAATGCTGTCACAATATGAAAAAGAAACGCTAACGAGTTTAGAAAATCTCTTGTATTTCCCACATCAGTGGTTGCTCAAATATAGAGCAAAACTTCAAAAATCTCCGATATTGTCCATCATAGATGAAAAAAGGCTCTATGGAAATTTGTCACACAAACTGATAGAAAAATTATTTTTAGAAAAAAATTATCCACGCGAAGAGGGTGCGCTTCGGACATGGATTGAGAAAGAAATAGGTCAGTTTTTGGCGCGAGAAGGTGCTGTTTTGCTGCAATATGGCATGGAGCCACAGCGAATTTCGTTTGTCAATAAGTTAAAAAAATCTATCTTGGTTTTAGTGTCCGCTATTGACTCAAATGGGTGGGAAGTTGTTAATTCGGAGTTCGTTTTAGATGGTTTTTTGCATGGAAGAATGTTGGAAACGAGGGTTGATTTAATCCTTCGGCGCGACGACGACTTCGCAATTATTGACCTCAAATGGGGCGGAAAAACGTATCAGTCCGACCTAATTAGGAACGAAGAGGACGTTCAATTAGCTGTATATGCTGGACTTTGGAGAAATTCGACTACTTGCAAAACGGTGCATACAGCATATTTTATTTTAGAGTCGGGACAGCTTTTGGCGCGCAACAAGTTGGGTTTTAGTCAAGCCGTTGAGTTGAGCAAAGATAAAAATCACGATGAAGTCCACGAGAGGATGATGGATAAAATCGCAGCAACCTATTCATGGAGGCAAAATCAGATAGAAACTGGTAAAATAGAAATTAGAACCAGTCACAATATCAAAGAATTAGAAAAAATATATGAAGACGGTTTATTATTAGATTTGTTGGAAATGAAACGAAGTGAATCCAAATTCGATGATTACAAAATATTGGTAAATGAAAATTTTTAGAAAAATTATTTAGAAATTTTCAACAAAACAGAACCATGTGCGGGTATGGCGAAGTTGGTACTTGAAGTATTTTTTTGCCGCCACAGGTCGCGTACTTTGAGCGAGTCTTCGAAGGAAATCTGACAGTCATTTTTCCAATCGACATTTACGGTATTTGACGAATTGTCTAAATTGAAAATTCCGATGGCATACGAGCCGTCCGCGAGCGATTTTTTCCAGATTTGCGTGTGTTCATTTTTCTTGACAATTTCGGCTGCCTTGCCCAATTCGTCTTGGTCAATGGCTATAACTTCGCTGTTGGTAAGAAGATTTTTTGTAAAATCATCTAAATTTGCCAAGTCACAACCAATCAATAAAGGCGAAGAAAGTAACGCCCAAAGCGTGAGGTGCGTATATTGCTCGTGAGGTGTGAGATTGGTGTAGTGGAGGTCGTCGCCCCAGCCTAATTTACCGACAATCAGCATATCGGGGTCGCCCCAGCCCGAAGGTTTGGAGTAGGAGCAAGGTAGATTTTGCTGAAATCCGATGCCAGAAAGACTCTCCCACGTGTCGTTGATGTCGCCAGTAGTCCGCCAACAATTTACCCCAATATCAGCCGCCCATTCCCAAATATTTCCTGCACCAAAATTACACACACTAAATACTATGTCACGTTTTTGATTATTTAGTTCATTTTTCATTAGCACGAAAGGAGCTTGCATTTGCTGGCGATTTGGCTGTTTCGGTGCAATATTTTCGTAAGAACACCAGTCGTATTTCAAATAATCAACGCCCCAATCTGCGTAAGTCTTAGCATCATTTTTTTCAAACTGGTAGCTGCCTTCGTAGCCCCCGCAAGTCATATTGCCCGGCGAGGAGTAGATGCCATATTTCAGACCCAAACCGTGGACATAATCCCCTAATTTTTTCATATTCGGGAATTTTTTGTTCGCTTTTATGATTCCATTTTCATCGTGTTTATCCATCCAGCCGTCGTCAATATTGATATACGACCAACCATATTTACTCAAACTGCTCGTTTGCATAGCTTTCGCCGAAGCGCGTACTTTTTCGTCATTTACGCTCAAACCCCAGCAATTCCAGCTGTTCCAGCCCATCGGAGGAGTTAAAGCAATTTTGTCACCGATAACGAGTTTTATTTTTTTTCTGTCTGTTCCAAAAGCATTTTTAGCGGTCACAAAAACCTCATAAGTACCAATTTTTTCTACTTTCCCGCTAATAATTCCAGAAGATTTGTCACACTTTAGCCCATTGGGTAGCTGCTCAACTTTCCATACAATCGGAGTCTGACCTGTGGTTGGGATTAGGTACTGAAACGGAGTATTTGGGTGCGCACCGTAGGAGGTGACGGCGTTGATTTTAGGTGCAGTAGGTGGAGGCGGAGTCAAAATGTACGGCACGACCAATTCTTTTTTGACTACTTTATTCGTCCGCGACTCTACAAAAATAACAGTCATTTTCAAATAATCGTCATTGGGGTTTTTAAAAGATAAATCATAAATTTTTTCTTCATTAGAAGAATAAAATTCACTATCTTTATTCAAATGCGTAATATTTGCATTTTTTGAGTTGTGGACAGAGATTGAAATTTCTGCTGTTATCGGCTCTTTGAACGTATTTTTTATCGAGATTTTCTTTGTTATTTGACCGTTTGTGAGGAAAATAAAATCCGATTTATCGGTATTTATTTCGATAAAATTAGAAATATCAATCGTTTCGAGGCTGCAAGTTCCACCGTAAATTCCGCCTCCGCCGACACCGTCATATACTCGGACGGCGATTACATTTTCGCTTCCCCATTTCAGGCAAGGGTCGTTAGCAGCAATTTTATACCGTCGGATTTTGTCCCAATACGACTTATAGCCGCCTTCGTCTTGTGGCATTGTTCCTGTTTTTCCAACCAACTTTCCATTAAAAAATACCTCGTCACAATCATCAATTTTTGTCATATTTAGTACCACACTGTCTTTATAGATTGCGTCGGTCAAAATCTCTTTTTTTAGCCGAAAATGTATCCGATACCAACCAAACCCGTTGTAATTATCGTGACCTTGACTTTCCCAAGTTGCAGCCGTACTTATTTCTTCCCAATAGTTGTCATCGAAGCCAAAATTGGCGTATTCTGGGCGGTCGCCAGTCTGAAATTTCCATTTTCCAAATGGAATTCCGTCTTGCGCCAGCAGATAATGAAATGGACAAAAAAATGTCACAAGCAAAAATGTCACAAAAAAGGCATTATTTTTCATAAAATTAAAAATTATCGCACCCACAAAATATACGCCGAAGCGAAAGGAATTAGGAAAATAAAAGCATCGAACCTATCTAAAAAACCGCCGTGACCGGGAAGCAGCGAGCCAGAATCTTTGATGTCTAAACTTCGTTTGAGCATAGACTCCACCAAATCTCCGATAGAACCAAAAATCGAAACTATCAAACCCAAAATCACCCAGTTGAAGATAGTGAGTTCTCTGAAAAAATATCCATAAAGTAGCGCAAATAAAAGTGTGATAGCGACACCACCGAGCGTTCCTTCCCAAGTTTTTTTAGGAGATATTCGAGCAAATAGCTTGTTTTTGCCGTATTTAGAGCCGACTAAATAGGCTCCCGTGTCGTTTGCCCAAGTCATAGTGAGCAATCCAAAAATGGTATTTGCATAAAAATAATCGCCTTCAAAAGCTATAAAACTCAATAACGCAAACGGGATTCCGATGTATGCCATACCCAATATAACGACTCCAATATTACTGAACGGACTTTTAGAATTGGTAAAAAGTTCGATAATAAAGGATAAAAACATAAAAGGAAAAAATAAAATCGCCAACAAAGGTACATAATCATGTGGGTTTTGAATGACATTTAGTTGGACAATAGATATGAAAACGAATGGCAACATTCCGAAGACTAAACCAAAAATTTTGCGTGTAAAATAATTAATGTCATCTCTCTCGAGCGTCAAAGAAAGAAATTCCCATAAGCAAAGCCCTGTCACAACTGCGAATAAAAATACAAAAGAATATTTGCCGCCATATAAGCCTCCCAACATGACGATTACAAAAAATGCGCCTGTTATTCCCCGTTGAGCCATTCCTTCCTTCATAATTTTATTGTTTTTTGTTTGATATTTTCAAGATGGTCTTTGTAAAAAAAACGTGCTACTAAAGCAAAGATAGAAAAAGATAAAAAATACAAAATAACAGGTATTTGTGTTGTACTTTTATCCAAGTTGTCGAATTGCTCTCCAAAAAAATAATGAGCCAGCAACTGCGCTGAATTATTAGCAAAATGAGCAAAAATAGCAACCCACAAGTTGCCTGTCCAATAGTATAAATAACCCAGCAGCGCACCCAAAATCATGCGTGGAAAAAAGCCCGAAAACTGAAAATGTATAGCACTGAAAATAATTGCAGAAAGCCAAATAGACGCACTTTGCTGACGCACCAAGCGAGAAATTTGTCGCTGTATCCACCCTCGAAAAATCATTTCTTCTCCGATAGCAGGAACCAGTCCGATGACTAATATGTTGATAATCAGTTCATAAATAGAGTCGCATTGGAGAAGTCCCTTGATTGCGTCGTCTGTATTTTCTTCTATCGTTTTTATCCAATCGGGTAATATCAGCTGTTGGTTGAGCGTATAAATAAACTGAATCATCGGAAAAGAGGACAAAATAAGCAACACTCCGAGCAACATATATTTTATTTTCGGTACTTTATTCAAGCCTAAATATTCGCTCCAAGCAGATGAAAATATGAATCCTGCTAATAAAATAACAGGCAAGCAAAACATTGTAAGGTGGTTAATTAAGAGGATAAATCTAATAAAATTTCTATTTATTTCACTTCCGTAAAATGAAATTTCATTCGTTATTGTGACATTTTTTCCAGATATAAAACCTACACCCTGAATTATTAAAATACCAAACATAGCACCAGCGCAAATTACTCCTAACAATAGCAATAAAAGTTGAGTTGCAGAAAATTTTTCTTCAGTCTGCAAAATATTTAAACCAAATTTTTTACTTTCGTAAAACATTATTTTGTTATTTTTGTATTATTTTTATAAAATTTATATCGACTATGACCAAATTGAGCGTTAATATCAACAAGATAGCCACACTTCGCAATGCACGCGGCGGCGATATTCCAAATCTTTTTCAAGTTGCCGAAGACTGTGAGCGTTTTGGCGCACAGGGAATTACAGTGCATCCGCGTCCTGACGAGCGGCATATTCGGTATTCAGATGTCCCCATTTTGAAGGAGTTGGTTCGCACCGAATTGAATATCGAAGGCAATCCCACGCCCGATTTTATCGAATTGGTACTAAAAAATAGACCGCACCAATGTACTTTAGTTCCCGACGGACCAGATGCTCTTACTTCTGATGGCGGCTGGAACACTGTCACAAACGCTGATTTTCTTAAAAAAATTATTGCTCAACTTCATGAGCAAAATATCCGTGTTTCGCTGTTTTTAGACCCCGTAGAACAGTTTGTAGAAGGTGCAAAAAATATAGGTGCTGACCGCATCGAATTTTATACGGGCAAATACGCCAATCAATTTCAGACCGACAAATTCCAAGCTATCAAGCCGCACACCCGATGCGCAAAATTGGCAAACGAACTCGGTTTGGGAATCAATGCGGGACACGATTTGAATTTAGAAAACCTAAAATTTTACCAGCAAAATATTTCTGGCTTGTTAGAAGTTTCTATTGGTCATGCCATTATTTGTGACGCGCTTTATTTCGGACTTCACAATACCATTCAGCTTTATCTGAAAGAATTAAACTCATAAATTCAGTTCCATTTTTGTGTCGCATCGAGCGTAGTAATTTTTTTCTTCTGTTACCTCAACGTGCTGAAAGCCGTATTTTTCGTAGAGTTTGATAGCTGGCGTTAGTACCGAACTGGTGTAAATGAGTACTTTTTTGCAATTTTGCTCTCTTGCTATTTGCAACATTGCAGCCATTAATCCTTCACCAACTTTTTTTTCCTGCGCCTTTTTTGTGACACCCATTTTAGCAAGTTCGTAAACTTTTTCAGATACTTTTATTAACGCACAAGTTCCTACTATTTCATCGTTCAACTCTGCCAATCGTATAAATCCTCCTTTTTCGATGATATTTTGTTGTGGAAAATCCAGTATTTTTTTGTCAATTTCTTCGATGTAAAAGTACTCAACTATCCACTCTTCATTGAGTCGTTTAAAGTCTTTTTGATAACTTTCGTCAAAAGTCACAATTTTCATATTTTTTACAATTTTTTAAATTTATTTTGCTACCACATTTATCCATTTTCCCGGGGAGTGCGCATGAATCGAGTTGTCGTACATAGCTTCGCAAACGGTGGTTGGGAGGTAATATTTTCCGATGTAAGCCGCATTGAGCAGCACTCGATAGGTCTGTTTTGCGCCTTTCGGGAGGTTAAAATAGGTGCAAACTCTGTCATCTCTGATGTCTTGATAAGTTGGCGTTGAGGAATTTGTAGCTCCTTGCACGCCGCTCATTCTCGAATTATGGATTTCCCAACCCGAAGGAAAAACTTGCGTGAGTGCCATTTCTTTATAATCTATTCCTCGGATACCGTTATTTTGTACAGTCACTTCGGCTATAAAATCCTTATTTTGTGGCAATGAATTGGGGTCTAATTTTTGTCCTGTTGGAGTTTTATAAGTAATTTCCATCGCCAAATTTCGGCTTGCAGATGTTTGGTCGCCCACCAAAGGCTGTCCGCTCAAAATCAAACGAGAGAATAATATTCCGTTTCCAGTATTTTTTACATTTATTTTACGAATATTATTTGATTCTATCGGAATATCAATCAACATTATTGGGTTGCTGCAGCTTACATCTACAAATTGTCCAGTTCCTAACTGGTAGCTAAAAGAACATTTGGCATCTAACTTTGAGTCGCCCACGAATTTTCCGATAGCCAACAAAGAATAAGCGACAGTTTGGGTGCTGAACCATTCATCAGAAGCTAATTTGGGGGCGAGTTGCTGAAGTATGTCGCCCGCAGATTTTTTATTCCCTAACAATAATTGCGTTTCGAGTATCATTGCTTCGTCCCTTTCGTCGGAGCCGTAGGAGTAACTCATTTCAGAATAATTTGTCACAGAAGTTGATAAATTTGTGATTATTTCGCGTGCGATTTCCAACTTTCCCGACAGTGCGTAGGCGGCAGCCAAACGCCATTTAGTAGCTATCCCTACTTTTTTTTGCTCCCGCAAGCGGTTCATTGCTCCGAGTTCGGGCTGTTTGGCGAGTGCTAATGTGTAGAGGCGGTAGGCTTGCGTGAGGTCGTGATTTTCGGCATTCCAGCCTGCGTCTTCTAATGTTCCGTCCCATTTTTGGGCAGTTTTTTGTTGATATTTCAAAAATCTTTCCAACATATTTGGGGGGATAGCATAGCCCAAGTTTCGGGCTTCGAGCAGAAAATGCCCCGCATAGTTTGTCCCCCAGTGGCTTGCTTGTTGCTCGCCTCTCCAGTAGCCGAAGCCGCCAGCGTCTGTCTGAAAACTTCGTAATTTATCGATAGCCGATGTCACATTTTGGGTAATTTCCTTCTTTTTCTGCTCGTCAATTTTTAATAATTTATTCAAAAAAAGCTGTGGAAACACCGCCGAAGTCGTTTGCTCCACGCAGCCGTGTGGATATTGGATAAGGTATTGGAGACGCGAAGTCAGGTTGAGCGGCGGTAGCGTAGAAACCTCCAAAGTCGCTTTATTGCTGCCTTTCATGCCTACGGGACTGAAGATTTTTGCCCAACTTTTACCCGCTTCTATATTTTCGGAAAGGATATTAGTAAGGAAAGGATTCGGGTTTCGGACTTCTACTTCGATGTTTTCTTCGGTAATTTCTCCGCCGCCTTTTGCAATTATTTTGAATTTAGCCACGCCTTGTGTTTCTTTTATTTTCATAAAAAAATTGACATTTTGGTCGCCGATTTGAGCAAATTTTACGCTTTGGCTTGTGTTTTTCCATGTCACTAAATCGTTCATATCTTGCACTGTCACAGTTGCGTCTTTTATTTTATTTTCCATCGCAAAAACACTAATCGGCAAACTTAACTCTTCGCCCGGACTCAAAACTCGCGGTAGGGTAGGCATTATCATCAAGGCTTTTCGGACTGCGGTAGTTTTTTCTGCTGCGCCATACGCGCCTTTATCGCAAGCAACGACCATCGTGCGGACGGAGCCAACGTAGTTAGGAATAGTGATTTCGTGACGTGCTTTTTTTCCTTTTTCAAGAAAAAATGGACCCAAATGCAGTACCACAGGCTTGAAGCGGTTGGCTTTTCGATCGGATTTTGCTTTTAGGTTGTAAGCGTCGCCGCCGATGCTCAAAAGGCGTTCCAACTCGCCGCCGTAAGCCCCCAAGACATAGTCGTAAATATCCCAAGTTTTTACTCCGAGTGCTTCGCGGGCGTAAAACGAATTCCAAGGATTGGGCGTTTTGTGACGGGTCAAATCGAGCAAACCTTCATCTACTACGTCTATCGTGTATGCCATTGCGCGGTTGTCTTTTTCGGCAACTTGTAGCGTAATTTTTTCATTTGGTTTCAGAATATTGGGCATATCGAGGGTCGGAGTCAGTCGAGTTTTGGGTTCTTCCACGCTTATCGGGACTACGCCGTAGAGTCGAATCGGCAAATCATTTTTGACCTGCGCATGAGGTTGGAGGAGCGTGACGTGAACATAAATGGTTGGAGCCATGTCACTTCTTGCTGTAAATTTGAAAGTATTTTTGCCATTGCTCGCGTCTTTCCAGTAGGCATCTAACACTTTTGTACCGTTTTCGAGTGAAATCAAAACTTTTCCCTCTCCAATTTCGGGCAACTGGATAATTACCGTTTCGCCCGATTTATAACTTGGTTTGTCGGATTTGATAGCCAATTTGGTAGGTCCGTTGCCGCCAGATTGTGTGATTTCGTCGCTCTCTTGGTCATAAAAATCGTTAGAGTTTCCATTAGGGCTGCCCGCATAATAATATTTTGCGGCACTGTGTTTGCCTTCGTTGTCAGAGGCGCGAACCAAGTACCTGCCCCATTCTTTGAGCGTAAATTTCCAAGTTGCTTTGCCGTTGGCATCGGTCGTAACGGTAGCTTGTTGGACGGCTTGCAGGTTGGAGCTGCTGTTGTAGTTTGTGCCGTTGTCTGCGCTTTCGTCCCACCACCAACGCCATTCTGTTTTAAAAATATTAAGTTGCAAAGTCTTGTTTTTCAACGGATTACCCAACTCATCTACCAACAAAAGCAGCGTTTCGGCTTCTTTTCCGACTTCGGCAGATTTGCCTTCTGTGACTGCATTTTTTAGCTGAATCCCCACATAAGAAGGGTAGGGGCTGAAGTCCATCGAAACATTATCCACGTTAGCGTCGCCTCCTTTTTCAAAAACTCTAACTTTAAAATCTACTCTCAAAAAACCAGCAGCCATATTGTTGGTGTTGAGCGTGGATTTTACGATGGCATTTCCAGTCCCGTCGAGGCTTCCATCGAATAAAACTCGCGGCTCGGAGCTAAAACTACGGGTTGGGTCGTCAAAAACGTAGTCGCTGTAATTTTTGAAAGTTGTCGGCACTGGTTTTATTTGGGCTTCTACTTTGGCGGTGAGGTTGGCTGCTTGCGCACCTGTGAGCCATTCTGCGTGCAGATTGACGTTCAGTTTGTTGTCCGATGCCAAAAGTTTTTCTTTGCCAAAGTTCAAATTGAGTTTAATTCGATTGGGTTTTACGGTTTCTATTTTTAATATTTTGGTAAAAGCTGCGCCGCCCGCTTTCACTTTCGCCGTCCAGTTGCCAGTCAAGGCTTCGTTTTGTGTCACAAAATGAATCGGATACACATTATTTACGTTGTAAGTCGTCGTAATTCGATACTGAATTTGTCCGCGAGGGTCGCTTACTTCAAAAGAAATCGGATAATCGGGCGGTAATTTTCCCGTTTTGTCTTCCAGCACAAAGTTTAGAAAAAGCGAATCGCCCGGTCGCCAAACGCCTCGCTCACCGTATATGAAGCCTTTCATTCCTTTTTGGGTTTCTTCGCCGCCCACGTCGAAGTGGCTCAACTGCAACGAATTTCCATTCGCTAACTTGATAAAACCGCGTTGGTCGCCTTTGGTGGCGATGATTAAGTTGGGTATTTTTGGCAATTCTAACTTTGCAATTCCGTCGTTGCCCGTCACAGTTGATGTGATTAATTGATTTTGGTAGTCATAAAATTCTAATTTTGTTCCCGGTTGTGGCTCGGCATTTTTGATGTCTGCTG
>JAYWGG010000311.1:0-3993 GCA_043778415.1 Saprospiraceae bacterium | reverse complement strand
CCGCAGGAATAATGACCACCAAAACCATCGGTTTGCAGGGAAGTTTGGTACAAATGTTCAGTCACGGCATCAATGTAGTCGGTCTTTTTTTCGTTTGCGATATTATTTCTAATCGCACAGGAGCTGCCGAGATGCGCCGTTTGGGTGGTATTCGCAGTCTTGCGCCAGACTTTGCAGTTTTATTTCTCATCATTTTGTTGGGCAGCGTGGCGTTGCCGCTTACCAACGGTTTTGTCGGCGAATTTTTGTTGCTCAATAGCTTGTTCCAATTTCAAGCCTCTTGCGCGCTTTTTGCGGGTCTGACCATCATTTTGGGAGCAGTTTATATGTTGCGAAGCTACCAAACTGTGATGCTCGGCGAAACGAGCGCGCAAAGTGCGAGTTTTGCACCGCTCACGGTGGTCGAAAAGACGACTTTGGTGCTGCTTGCCGCCCTCATTTTGTTTTTTGGAATTTTTCCGAATATTATTTTGCAAATCACAGAGCCTGCCGTGCAGCTTATTATGCAAAAATACAAAGCGGGGCTGAGTTAGGGAGTTTTAAATATAAAAAAATTATGTGTTTGCAATATATCCGATAACCGAATGGAAATTTTAGGAAGTGGTAATCATAAAGTCATTTTTGGAGATGTTTTGGAGGCGTTAAAGACGCTTCCAGACAGTTCTATTGACTTGATTTTTGCTGACCCTCCGTACAATATTGGAAAAAATTTTAACGGCGACATTGAAAAGTGGGACACCGAAGAAAGTTATTTGGAATGGTGCTATGAATGGCTCGACTTGTGTATTCAAAAACTTAAACCCAACGGGAGTTTTTATGTGATGACGGCAACGCAATTTATGCCTTATTTTGACATTCACTTGCGTAATAAACTAACTATTCTTTCAAGACTGGTTTGGAGCTATGACAGTTCGGGCGTACAAGCAAAAAACTATTATGGCTCAATGTATGAGCCAATCTTGTTTTGCGTGAAAGACAAAAACAATTATACATTTAACACAAATGATATTTTGGTGGAAGCGAAAACAGGCGCGAAACGAAAATTGATTGACTGTCGCAAAGCCATTCCAACAGTTTATAATGCTGAAAAAGTACCGGGAAATGTTTGGGAATTTGCCCGAGTTAGGTACAGAATGGACGAATACGAAAACCACCCAACACAAAAGCCTATTTCACTTTTAGAACGAATAATTAAAGCAAGTTCTAATGAAGGCGATTTGGTTTTAGACCCATTTTCGGGAACATTTACGACTTGTTATGTCGCAAAAGAACTCAATAGACAGTCCATTGGTGTTGAATTGCAAGACGAATATGTAAAAATTGGTTTGAGAAGATTGCAATTAGCCGAAGAATTTAAAGGCGAAAAATTGATAAAAGAAATACGAACTTTTGAAACCAAAAAAATCGCAACTCAACAAAATTTAACCTTATTTGAGCCTAATGGAACATCTATTCACAGCAAATATTAAGGAAATTTTAGAGCAAAAGTTCTCAAAAAATGCAGGCGATATTTTTGAGAAAAGCCAACTTATTCAGTATATCAACGAGAAAACTCGTTCAGCAGGTCGCGGCTCAAAAGCAAGGTCAAGTTTTGCAAATCTCTATGCAATTTATGTGATTATTGAGGATTATATTGCTAACGATTTTGATACAAAAGGCGACTATTCAAAGTACGAAGGTGCATTATTCAATAAACTTTTGGCACGACAAAGAGCATTGCCTTTTGGTAGCAAGTTGCAAAATCACGCTTTGAACAATCGTATGAATTCAGAATTTGAAAAGTATTTTCCGACCTCTGAATTTAAACCAATTTTGCGCGACCAAGCAACGAACAGATATTAGATAAATGAAAACTTGTTGAAAATAAAAATCGGCAAAGCCGATTTCAATATTGCAAGTTCCATTATAGAAATTATCAATGAATACACGAAGACGAAACAAGATGCTTTTCAGCGTTTTGTGAAATCTTGTGAGGCATTGCAGGACATTGAAAATACTTCACCAAAAGAAGTGGAAACCTTTATTATTGGACTTCTTGCGCCAAATGTTGATGCCAGACTTTTTGAAATTGTGAGTTATTCTATTCTTAAATTTCACTATCACGACCAGCAAATTATTTGGGGTTATGAAATAGATAAACTGAACACAGAGAATTTGAAATTGTACAAAACAGGACGAACCAACGCAAATGATGGTGGAATTGATTTTGTAATGAAACCATTAGGCAGATTTTTTCAAGTAACTGAAACATTGGACTTTAAAAAATACTTCTTGGACATTGACAAAATTCAAAAATATCCGATAACTTTTGTCATCAAGTCTGACGAGGAAGTAGAAATTTTGAAAAAGAAAATCCAAGATAATGCTAACAAAACCTATTCAATCAGAGCCATCGTAGAAAAATATATGGCTTGTATTGAAGAAGTTATAAATATTCCTGTGCTGAATATACGATTTAATGGTGCCGTAAAACAGGGATATTTGGGCAATATATTGGGCGAAATTATATCGCAAAGTAAATTAGAATTTAATTACGCGGACGAAGAATAAAAAAAAACGACGCAGTTCTCAAAAAAAAACTCGACGGCATCTCTACTACAATATCTTATGAAAGAACTTTTGATACTTACTTTTACGGGCGTGATTGCGCTACTTGCGGAGATTTTTGACTTCAAAAAATTTCTGTTTCCGCTTACCATGTTGGGTTTGGCAGCCACTTTTGGCTGCTGTATTTTAGACTGGAACCTGAACGAAAATATCTTCGGAATGCAGTTGGCAGATCACTACAGCCTTGCTTTTACGGCGGTTATTTCGTTGAGTGCTTTGTTTTGGTTTATGATGTCGCGCCAATATTTTGTCCAAAAAACGAGTTTCACAGACCACTACGCGCTTATTATGTTCTGTCTGGTCGGCTGTTTTGTTCTCACTTCGTTCACCAATCTGGTCATGCTTTTTATCGGTATAGAGATTCTGTCCATACCGCTTTATGTGTTGGCGGGCAGTCGCAAAGACGACCTTGCCAGCAACGAGGCGGCGTTTAAATATTTCCTTTTGGGAGCGTTTGCGTCGGGCTTTTTGTTGTTTGGCATTACGTTGATTTATGGAGCTACGGGGACTTTTGATTTGCTAAAAATAGCGCAATTTGTGACAGCCAATAATGTCCAACCCAACGCTTTGTTGAATACGGGAATGGTGCTGATTTTGGTAGGAATGTCCTTCAAAGTTTCGGCTGCACCTTTTCATTTCTGGACTCCCGACGTGTATCAAGGCGCGCCGACGCTGATTACTGCTTTCATGGCGACTATCGTAAAGACTGCTGCTTTCGCGGCTTTTTATAGACTTTTCAAAATGGCTTTTACGGGTTTGGAGTCGCAAATGTCCGTAATGCTCTGCGTCCTTATTTCGCTTACGCTGCTTTTAGGAAATATTTTAGCGGTTTATCAGTCTAATACCAAAAGAATGTTGGCATATTCGAGTATTTCCCATGCTGGATTTATGTTGATGAGTATTCTGACTATCCAACAGCAACTATCCGACAGCGCGGTGCTGTATTACGCTGCGGCGTATTCGACGGCGAGTTTGGCGGCATTTTTGGTGCTTTATTTGGTCAGTGCAGACAGTTGGGGCGAGGAAGATTTGGGTATTTTCAACGGACTGCTGCGCCGCAGCCCATTGGCAGCTGTTGCGATGACCGTTGCGCTGCTTTCTATGGCGGGCATACCTCCTTTGGCTGGTTTTTTTGCAAAATACCTGATGTTTGTGACAGTTTTTCAACAAAATTATATTTGGTTGGTACTGGTAGCGATAGTCGGCTCTTTGATAGGAATTTATTATTATTTCAGGATATTGCGAGCCATGTTTTTCAAAGACCCTGAAAGCAGCCAAGCGTTGGATTTGGCTTTGGAGCATAGAGTGCTGCTCGTGTTGAGCGTAGCGGTGCTAATAGTTTTGGGCTTATATCCAGATTTTTTGTTGAATATGTTGTAATTTTTA
>JAYWGG010000310.1:0-4019 GCA_043778415.1 Saprospiraceae bacterium | reverse complement strand
TCGCAAGCGGCGATTTGAGGTTGTAAGGCTCGCCTTCACAGATAACGTCGAGCGTCACTTGCGTCATCTGTCCGACTTTTTGTTCCAAAGTCATTTTGGAAAGAAGTATGTCAATGCGGCGGTCGGCATCGTTTTTGGTAGGCGTTTGCGCGAAAATATTTTGCGCAGCAAAAAGCATTAAAAAAAAGGCGGGTACAAGACGTTTCATATTTTAAATGTTGATTTTTTTTTTTGAAAAATATGTTGCAAATATAATTTTAATTTTAAATTCCATAGCTGTTATTTTTGACGGACACAAAAAAGCCGCCTCGCCCAAAATTAATTCGGGCGAGACGGCGGAAGGTTTTGGAGTAGGCGGGAGGTAAGCAAGAACTTATTTTTGCTTACCAGCGAAGCGTCAAAGTGTCCAAAGTATAGGTAAATATTGCGCCGTAGCCGCCTCGCACGTTGGTCCAAAGCGGCAGCCTGTCCGAAAATTGTCCGCCGACGGAGCTGCCACTCGAGCCGAGCGTAAACGGATACTGGTATGCACCTTCGGAAAAACTATACAATTCTACTTTGAGTTGATTGATTTTTTTGACTTCAAAAAGGTTATAATTTGCATCGTAAATGAGATTCTCGAGGTAAAAATCTGTTTCAAAATCGTAGCGACTTCCCGCAAATAAAGAGTCTTTGAAGTCGGCTCTGTATGTAACTTGGTAGTCAAAAGTAGTCGGCTTCAGCAGCGTATCGTTGTAGTATTTTTTCAGGTAGATGCTGTAGAAGTTTTTATATTGAAGTATATCCTGAAAAGAAACTGTTACCACTGCTCTGTTATTGGCGGAGTCAATTTGCAGCGTATGACTTTGGATAAAAACTTTTGGCAAAAAACCGACGCGCTCCGAAACGATGCTTGTTCCCAACGCCGAGGCTTCGATGTGGTACATTTTGGTCGCTGATGGGCGAAAATCGGACGGCGAAATGTAGCGGTCTTGCTGCGCGTCGTAGCGCAGTTGCTCTACCAAAATACCGTTTTCAAAGAGTTTTACTATCCCGTCGATGACTTTGAAGTTAAGATCTTCTGCCAAAACTGGCAGCGTCCGATGAAGTAAAATCGCAATCGGCTGCTGCTCTCCAATCGGCGCGTAAAGCTCCAGCCTTATGCCTTCGTATGGAATATCAAGATTTATGTTGCGCTCCCGCTCACAAGCAGAAAAGGCAATAAAAAATGTCACAAAAAAGAGATAAAAAATATTTTTCATAAAAATTTAGAAAGTGTAACTGTAATTGACCGAAGGCAAAAATGGAAAAATAGAGATTACTTTTACCCGTTTGCCTGTTTCTACATATTGTCTGTTGTCTAATAAATATCCTTCATTTTGCAGTTGCAAAAAATTAGGATTTCTTCGATTGTAAAAATTATAAATACTAAAATTCCAGTTTTTAGTCCGACCTTTTAGCGTTTTTTTGGTGTAATTAAAAGAAATATCCAACCGATGATAAGACGGCAATTTAGCATTGTTTCGCCCGTCATAAACCAAGTAGCCGCCCACCTGCGCCACAGGAAGCGTGACGGCTTGCCCCGTATTATAGACCCAAGTGCTTGAAAAATCCCAGTGTTTGCTGATTTGATAGTTGCCAGTGAGCGAAATATTGTGCCGACGGTCGTAGAGCATCGGAAATTTTTTGCCCTGATTCAAATCTTTAAACTGCCGAAAACTCCAAGAAAGCGCGTAGCTTGCGATGCCCGTAAATCGTCCTTTTTGCTTGTGCGCCAAAAACTCAATGCCATAATTCCAGCCTTTTCCGTCTATCGCCAACTGATTTTCCCAGTCACTATTGCCATTAAAAAGTTTGCCTGCATCTGATTGGTATTCAATTTGTCTGCCCAAAACTTTGTAATACGTTTCGACCGTAAAATCGGTAGCGATGTCCGTAAAATATTTTTGAATCCCAACCACAACTTGATGGGCTGATTGTGGCTTTATTTTGGCTGTCACAGGCACCCAAATATTGCTCGGAAATCCAAAACTTCCGCCCGATAATAGATGCAAAAATTGCTCGTTGTAAGTATAAGCTGCCTTCAAATTCCAATCCGACGGCAAGCGAAAACAAGTAGAAAAACGAGGTTCTACGTTTTGATACGTCGTGTTTTGGACGTTATAAATATTCCCTCGAAGCCCAATATTTGCAGTCCAAAAGCTGCTGAACCGAATTTCGTCTTCTGCGTAGAAGTGAAATTCTTGGGTAGCAATTTTTGATTGAAAGCTACCCGACGTATCGGACTGTTGTGATAGAGTGCGTTGGTAGGAAAAATCAGACGGCACAAAATAATGTTTTGTTGCGCCAATACCGAATTTTATACTATTTTTATTGTCTAAAAAATAATCAAAATCTAATTTTAAGCTCAAATCTTTGACGCTGGAAGACGATTGACTGCTCGAATTGTACCGCATCGTATCTATTTTCACAAAAGATTCATATATATTTTTGTTTTGGTCTTTAAAATCATATTGAGAAAACAACGCCAACGCTTTGAGATAAAGTTTGGGAGTCAAAGCGTTGCTGTATCGAGCCGTCAGCGTCGTATTTCCCCAACTTATTTTCTCTTTGTCAAGCTGTCTTTTGTAGTAATCTCGCTTTGTTTCGGTATATTCGGTGCTGAAAGTGCCAATATCTTTGCCCGTATAAAAACTTAAAAAGATGGATTGTTTGTCATCAATGCGATGATTTATTTTTAAATTTACATCGTAAAGCCAATAATCGGTCAGCGAATTTTCTGCATTCTTATCTTTAAAAGCATTGACCAAACCCAAATACGAACTCCGAGCCGCTACCAAAAAAGATGTTTTATTTTTCAGTATCGGACTTTCCAACAGCAGCCGCGAGGTAAGCAATCCGATGCCAAAATTGCCCGAAAAACGCTGATTGTTGCCTTCCTTCATCGTCACATCAATCACAGAAGAAAGTCGCCCGCCGTAGCGAGCCGGAAAACCGCCTTTAAAAACTTCTACATTCTTGATAGCTTCGGCGTTGAAAACCGACAAGTAACCCGCCAAGTGCGTCACGTTGTAAACAGGCGCGCCGTCCAACAAAATTAAATTTTGGTCGGGAGTTCCGCCGCGCACAAAAAGATTAGCACCTCCCTCTGCCCCCGTAGAAATACCCGGCAACAGCGACAAGGCTTTCAAAATATCCACTTCGCCGAGCGACGGAATTTTTTTGAGCTGCGCAATATCCAACTTGATAAAGCTCATTTGGGGTGAATTTCTTTGCTGCTCGGCAGCGTTTATTTCCACCGTTTGGAGTTGAGCGTTCTCCAACGCAATGTTTAGAAGTGTGTCATTCTTCAAAAAAATATAGATATTTTGCGCCGCAAAACCCACATAAGACACTCTAATTTGTTGCTGCTTTTCGCCTTTCAAAGAAAGACTAAAAAAACCATATTCGTTGCTCACCGAGCCAGTTTGAGTCGCACTGTCCGCCACCGTCGCCCCAATCAGTGTTTCGCCCGTCGCTGCGTCACGCACATAGCCCGACAGAGTTCGCTGTGCCGCCATTTGATACGTCACAAAAAAAAGAAATATTCCACAAAAAATTCGCATAAAAAAAGTAATTTTATAAAAAATAAGCACATTACAAACAGAGTTTGTGACGTGCTTATTTTTGAAGCTGTAAATTTTAACTAAAAACAATTATAGCTTTTGATAAAATTTGGCGGCTACTTTTGAGCGATATATTTCATATAACTCGCATCGTAAAAACTTATCGGCAGCAACGACTTTTTTTCGGACTGGCGGACAATAATATTACAAATATTACTTTCCGCCACACACGAAGTTGCAAAAAATAAAATAGTTAAAAAAATGTTAAATATTTTTTTCATAAATTTATCCCAATCAAATGAACGGTAAAATCTCAAGCATATTATTAGCCAACCTTAAAAGTCATATCCCAACAGCATACCAAAACTGTACTGATTGCGGCGAACATCGGTCAAACCAAAAAATTGATAGCTGCCTTCTGCTGAAATATTAAAG
>JAYWGG010000309.1:0-13247 GCA_043778415.1 Saprospiraceae bacterium | reverse complement strand
AGCTGGACATTCCGTTAAAATTCTTCACGATGACTCGGATATTGACCGTGTCGCCTACGTTGCCTGTGATGACTTTGGGCGAGTAGGAGAACGCGACGTTTTGCGCGCTGGACGAATAAGCTATCGTCAGCAACATTCCTAATGTTGTAAATAGGATTTTTGTAATTCTATTCATAAGAAATAGAGGTTTGAGATGTAAAAAAAAGTTTCGGGACTTTTTGTTTTTATCTTTTGTTAAAAAAAATTTATAGTTAGTTATGATATACTTTTTAGTCTATAATCGGTTGAGCGGTAGTGTTTTAAGCTGCCGCTCGGTTTTTATTTGCAAATAATATTCTCCACTCGGAATGGTTTTTTTTTGTAAATAATCCAACTCTATGGTATTCAAAACACCTGTTTCCAATTTTTGTAAGCTGTGGGCTAACAGTTTGCCATTCACATCGAAAAGCGACCAATTCAGGTCAGTATTCCTAAATGCTTTCAGCTGTACGACCGTTTTTTGGTCGCTTCCGATAGGATTGGGAAATACATTGAGCAACTCAAAATCAACATTGTCGTCGCTTATTTCCTCCGTCGCAACGGGTCCCTTGATGACAATGATACCGTTTATAATAGTAGGTGTGAACACTGAAGAGTTAGAATCCGACACCTCTACAAACGTGGGGATATTGGAAAACAACATATTGGAAACTGCATCGGGACTTCCTTTCGCATAGAATCGCAGCTTGAACAGCGTAGCAGTGTCTGGTATCGTGAACCCGCCGCGCCGAACATTGTACCAATTAAAAGTAAGCGTGCCGTTGATAGTGTCTATGTAGCCAAAACTATCTCCAAGCCCCAACCCCAACAACGAATCGCTGGGGCTATTGATATTGACGAGTGAAATCACGCTGCTGTTCCACTTCATAGTGAACTGTACGCTTTGAATGGCTTTGAATCCTGTAGCTCGGATTGGTGCATCGAACACCGCATAGCGGCTGACTTTTTTGGTAGGCATAATAAGACTCAACGGCTGTGCTGGAGCGACACAAACGGCAAGTAACCAGAAAGTTACAAAAAATAAGACATTTTTGGTCATGGTCTATAAGCTATTTACACCTTTACCAGCTCGCTCTATTGGAGCAATTTGGTTTAGATTTAAGAATTTTAACTAAAAAATCCTTCGGTTTTTGGTTTCTAACTCCTCAGATTCAGCTCTACTCAATGGGACGATTGAGGCAAGAACCGCTTTTGTACTCTAATGGACTACAAAGGTAACTAACAAAGTCGAAATTTTTGAGAATAACAACCAGAATTATTTTATATATTGCAAAGACAAACAGTATTTCGACTCCAATCAACAAATTTACTCTGTTACAACGCACGGAAAAACCATTTTGCTGCTTTGGAAGAAACCAGTTAAGCTATGGTTAGAGCTAAATATTACTTTTTTATAATATTAAAATAATCCTGTATATAACACTCCCAAAGTCGTGCCATTTTCTACATTCGACTGAATAACAGTCTTTAATAAATTATATTTTTATATGTTCTGAATTATTTTTGTGGCATTATAGGTTGATTTTCAATGTTTTAGCCCATTAAAAAATTAAAAAAAAATATTTTTATTCTTCAAAAAAATATTCTTTTTTGCATTTTTCGATTTAGAAAACTACCTTTGAACAAAAGAAACGTCTATGAAATATGCACACCCAGTAATCCGACCTATGTTCGAGTCGCCAACTTTGCAGTTGATGATGGACGAACTACAAGAAATATTAGATGCCGAAAAAATAATTCGTCAAAAATTTTATGCTGACATAGAAAACAGCGACGAACTTTGGGAGTTCATCAACGGCGAAATCGTCAAAATAGGTATTTTAAAACTCAAAAATAGCCTGCCGCTCAAAAATCTTAATCGCATCTTAAAAACATTCGTGAGCGAAAATCATCTTGGTGCAATCGGCGAAAATTCGATGGTTTCGCTGTCACGAAATGACTATTTACCAGAATTATCTTTCTTCGGAAAAGAAAAAGCGCGCCAGTTTTTACCGCTTCAAACGCGGTTTCCTGCGCCCGATTTTGTGGTCGAGATAGCTACTCCCGAATCCCAACACATTGATTTTTTTGTCAAACACATTGATTATGCTGCGCACGGCGTAGCAGAATACTGGATTATCGAACCCAGCAGCAAGCAAATCTCGCAATTTCTCTTGAAGAAAGACCAACGCGAATACGAACTCCACCACAAGACCAACAACGGAATTTTGCACTGTCACGTTTTGGAGGGTTTGAATATTCCCGTAGAAGCTATTTTCGACGGCGGCATGAACCTCTCTTTCGTTCACGAACTCATCAACGGCAAATAATTATTCGGTATGTTCTTGCTCCGCAATATTAAATCGCTCGTCCTGACCGAAACAAATCCCCAAAAAATGGTTCTCGGCTCGCAAATGAAGCAGCTCGACTCCATCGAAAACGCTTGGATTTTGTTAGAAAATGACATCATTCACAGCTTTGGGAGTATGGAAAATTGTCCGCAACACATTGACAATCAATTAGATGCGACGGGACGGCTCGTGCTGCCGAGTTTTTGTGACTCCCACACACACCTCGTGTTTGCCGCTACTCGCGAAAACGAATTTGAGGATAGAATCAACGGAACTACCTACGAAGAAATCGCCAGAAAAGGCGGCGGAATCCTCCATTCTGCCCGCCGACTTGAAGAAATGTCGGAAGAAAATCTGTTCCAACAAGCTCAAAAACGCCTCTCCGAAGTCATCGGGTTCGGCACTGCCGCCCTCGAAATCAAAAGCGGCTACGGGCTTACGGTAGCCAGCGAACTCAAAATGCTGCGCGTCATCAGGCGGCTGCGCGAAAGTGCAGGCATCAGTATCAAAGCGACTTTTTTGGGTGCGCACGCCGTCCCGACGCTTTTCAAAGCCGACAGAAATGCTTATATCTCCTTGATTATCAACGAGATGCTACCCAACATCGCCGCCGAAGGTTTGGCGGACTACATAGATGTTTTTTGTGAAAAAATTGGTTTTTCTGTGACAGAGATGAATCAGCTACTCGAAGCTGGAGCAAAGTACAATCTGAAAGCAAAAGTCCACGTCAATCAGTTCAACTGCATGGGCGGAATAGCGGCTGCGGTGCGGCACAAAGCGATTTCTGTGGATCACTTGGAGGTGCTGGACGACGATGATTTGGCTGCTTTGCGGTCGTCGGACACGATTGCTACGCTGCTGCCGACTGCGCCTTTTTTCTTAAACGACCACTATCCGCCAGCCCGAAAGCTGCTTGATGCCAACGTTGCAGTTGCTTTGGCTACCGACTACAATCCGGGTACAAGCCCGTCGGGACGCATGAGTTTCGTGTGGTCGCTGGCTTGTCTGCACCTCAAAATGACTCCCTCCGAAGCCCTCCACGCCCTCACGCTCAACGGAGCCGCCGCTATGGAACTCTCCGACACACACGGCAGCATCGCCGTAGGCAAAAAAGCCAATTTACTTCTCACCAAGCCCCTCCAATCCCTCGCCGCTCTCCCCTACTCTTTCGGAAATGACTGCTTCGAGAAGATTATTTTGAACGGAAAAATAATTTAATTGTGTATTTTTGTGACATTTTTTGAAGTTTGGGAAAGTGGTTTTTTGTATTTATTGAATAGCGGCTTCAATTATCGTGCTAATCTCTTTTTGTTGATTTTCGATTGCTATATATTTCTCAATTTCATTTAAAACCTCATTACCTTGTATATAAAAGTAGATAATGTTAAAAACAGTCGCCTTCATATCAGTTTTTATTTTGGGCGCATTTTTACCAGTTTTATAGTCTTTTTCTTGTTGATTTATAGGATAATATTTGCTCCAAAAATAAATCAATATTCTTTTTAAAATAGCGTTTCTATATTGAGGTTCGGTAAGTTCCTTAATTTGTGTTCGCAAAAAAATAAGCATTTCCTTATTTGCTTTTTGATGCGCTTTTAAGTACAATTTATAAAATCTAGTATAGTCGGTCTTTTCTAAAAAGTAATGGTTTTTCAGTAAGTCGTATTCCACTTGCTCATGTATTTGCAAGCATTTTTCTACGACATTCTTAGGTGTTTGAACAGCCTTATAAGCAGGGAAACTCTTGTCCCATTTCCATATTACGGTTAATATTTCTTTTAAATTCATATCATTTTAATTATTCCAAAACGGCATAACGAAATACCCACCGTATTATTGCGTTTTGGAATAAAAAAATATGGCAAAAACAATTTATACAAAACGTAGGAATATACTTTCTCAAAAGCTAATCGAAGCAAGAGAAGCCGCCAATTTGACCCAGCAGCAAGTGGGCAAAACAGGACTAATTTCACAAAGCGAATTGTCTAAAATAGAAAATGGTCAGCGAAAAGTCGAGTTTTTGATTTTGCTTGATTTAGCGGAGCTTTATCAACAAGAGATTGAGTTTTTTGTACCTAAAAATGATTTATAAATAAAAACCTGTGGCAGAAAATAGTCGTAAAAATCATGCTAATTTCATAGCGTATCAAGAATTTATAGTGGCACACTCGAACTATAAAAATTTGTATTTTACGCGCAATGCAAAGGATAATTCTATTCGCTGGGTCATTACAGGAAAATCCGACGAAGGGCAATTGCGTAGAGCTTGGTGGATTGAAAAATGTAAGCATTTCGATATCAAAGTAGAGGCTGGCGCATTTGCAAAAGTGGCTGTACTGGTACACCCAACGAAGTTTCATGTTTGCCAAATTTGTGGTAAAAAATTAAGCGTTGAATACATTTATCCGAATAAAAATTTATTGAAAAAATATCTTGACATTTTTGGTATTTCTTTTCTTCCTTTTGATAAAAATGTGTTTGAAATAAATTTGCAATTAATTGATAATCAGAAAAATATAGCTGATTTAATCGTTTTATTTAAAGCACCTGAAAGCATTGAAAATGTAGAAGAATTAAATGGTTGGATTTATGAAAATCATACTAAAAAAGGCTCAAAATCTTTTCTTTCTCCTGGTGTGATGAGCAATCCGCCTGACCGTTATGATGGCTTTCATTCTGATGGAAATTGTTGTCGTGCAATGTCGGATAAAGGAAGGCATAAAGAGAATTTGCAACGCTACGGGCAAGACCGCCGAGTATATGAAAATTGGGCTGATGGCGACTGGAAACAAGCTGATAGATTGATGTCAAAGTACCGTGAATATGGCATGAGTGCAGACCATATTGGACCAATTTCGTTAGGTTTTTGTCATCGTCCAAAATTTCATTCTTTGACGAGAGAAGAAAATTCTGCAAAGAATAATCGTATGTCGTTGAGTGATATTCAGATATTGATTGTAGATGAAAAAAATGGCGAACAAGTGGTTTCTTGGCACTCAAAATATATTTGGGATTTATTGAAAAATCAAGTCAAAAGCGATGAAGATGCAGTAAAATTAAGTGCTTTGATGCGCACTAATTTGCATTGGGTTTTGACAATTTTTGCAGCACTTGACGAGCAAGGTTTTAGAGATTATTTGATGCAATTTTTGAATTTAGAATACTCCGATTATGATTATAAATTTCCTGTTTTTACGCTTGCAAACATAGGAAAAATAGAAAAAATTGACAAAAAAGGTAAAAATCAAACCAATAATAAAGAGCGTTATGTACGAGTTGCTTTTGAAAGTTTGGAAGAATACAAAGAAAAAGACAACCGTAGAAACAAAGGCTGGAAATTACAAAATGCAGATAAAAAATTAGCTGAAATTATCGAAAGCCTAACTCAAAATGACATTGAACAAGCAGATTTATTTTTACAGGAATTACTTTTGCTTTTAGCAACAGATTTGGCTAATAATTGGCAAAAAGTGTAGGTTGTTCTTGAAAAAAATGCGATTTTGCTTGCTTGTTCTCTATTTTTGCTAAGCGATAAAATTCGTTAAAATCAATTTCATTCATCATTAATTGTTCATAAAAAGAATTAGATTTGTAGTCTGATAATATTTCATTTACGCCTTCGCCTGTTTTCAAAGGCGGCAAGCCCAAAATAGCTTGTTTGGCATTGATTGGAAAAGGTAAATTCATTTTTGTTTCAGAAAATAAAGGCTCTGGCGCATCAATTTTAATATTTTTTAATGAACCAATTAAAAAAATTCTACGTCGTTTTTGTGGTACACCGTATTCTTCTGCGCTAAGTTTAAAAGGCGTATTGACATGATAGCCTATTTCTCGAAACACTTCTGAAATTTCTTTTATGACTTGACCATCTCGCATGGTTAAAATACCTGTCACATTTTCCATGATAAAAAACTCAGGTCTAACCGCTTGTACGATGTCAAAAAACTCTCTAAACAGCTGATTGCGAGCATCTTCTGGATTGCGCCAACCTGCATAAGAAAAACCTTGGCAAGGTGGACCGCCAACTACAACGCCTACTTTATGATGGTTTGCAATAGATTTTAGCTTATCTTTTACAGTAGTTTTTGTAATATCATCGGTCAATAAAAATGTTTGGTCTGCTTCTAAATGATTATTTTTGAAGGTTTCAAAATAGTTTTTTTCAATTTCAATTGCGCCTAAAAGGTCAAAATTTTTCATTCCTAAACCTTCCGACATTCCTCCTGCACCTGCAAAAAGGTCAATAAAAGTTTTATTTTCCAAGTGCGGTTCTATCGCTGACGCAACGGCACGCGCCAAAAGCGGCGGCACTGCATTTCCAATTTGCTTGTAATGTGATGTTTTTGTTCCATGAAAAATAAATTTATCAGGAAACGATTGAAAACGCGCACCTTCTCTTGTGGAAATCATGCGTTGTTGCGTTGGGTGCAAATTCGAGCTATTGCCCAAGCGATTAAAATAAGTTGTAATCGTGTAAGCGGGCTTGTCCCAACGCAAGCGACCATAATAGGTTGTGCGCCCGCCACTTGCACGGATCTGAACCAAACGCTGCGAAGGGATATGCTCAGGTATATCTTTCCAATTTCCGCCTTGTGGAATGTGCTGCGCCATTTCCCATTCCAATTTACTCAAACCTGGCGCAACATGATTATATAACTTTCTCATAAATAATTTTTAATTTCTTGACTATCAAATTGATATTCAAGTAAATACATAATTTGATTTTTATCTAAATTATACATTTTTGCAATTTCAATATTATTTTTCAATTCATTTCCGTTGATATTTTTAGAAAAATTGCTAAAATCAATCAACGGTAATTCGTCCAATTCATAATTATTGATGTGATTATTGGTGCTTGTTACTTTAAAACGCCAATTTAATAATTGGGAATTGAGCAAAATATTTAGATTTTTTAAGTCGTTCACATCTTGCATCGCAATATAATTACAAGAATTTCCTAAAATATCATTTTCGCTACAAAACACAAATTTCAAGCGTTTTGCAATGTCAATATTGGAGATTTGTTGGCAAACCAAGCGGACTTTTTGAAAATCATTTTTGATAAATTCTTGCGATTTTGCTTGTTTGAAGGCTTCAATTTCAACATATTCGTCGCCTTTTTCGTACTCAATTTTTGTCGAATTAATCATGTTGCCACGAATTAAACGAAAATCGGTAGGTTCTTTGGTTATCAAATTTTTGAATTGTAATAAATCAAATTCTCCACGCCGATTGCGAAGGTTTTTATACGCTTTCAAGGGTTTGAACTTAGATAATTTTTGTAAAATATCCCAGCCGATTTCGTCCATTTGAGGAATTTCTAAATTTTCAGCAAAAGTCGTTTTTATCAAATCATAAGGAATTTTAAAAGTATTTTCCTTGAATTTTACAGAAATATCACTTGTTTTTTGCCCTTTTGAAATATGAAAAATAGCAGTTGCTTGCGAAACATTGTCAAATAATTTAGCATTTTCAGGCAAAAACTCTAATTGTCGCAACTGATTTTGATTTAAAATGAAACGGCGTAATTTTGAAGAAGAAACATCGCCAAACAAAGTCGAAGGGCAAATAATGCCAATATCTCCTTTGTTTTTTGTCAATTTTAGCATCATTTCAATCGAAAGTTTATAATAATTCAACATTCCTTCAATCGAATGTTGATAAACTCCTGCATTTCTAAAATACTGCAATTCAATATTTATTTTATCGGTTAAATATTCATAATATTTTTGATAAGTTTCGTCAGTTGTATTGTTCTTATTTATTTTCAATAAAAAATAAGGTGGATTTGAGATAATCGCATCAAAACCTCCATTTGTAAGCACCGAAGCAAAATCATTTTGCAGGTCCAAATAATTATTGGTTTGAAAATCAAACGCATTTTTCAACATCAACATATTGCGATGCAAAATATTTTGATTTATCGTATCCCAATACTCAAAGCCGACTTCCAATAAAACGCCAATTTTCAAAACACTCAACGCAATGTCATTAATATCAATCGCAAACATATTTTGAACAATTTGACTTTTTGAAACACCTAATTTTTGATGTAAAAGCCTAAAAGCCGACCAATAAAAGCGACCTGTTCCACAACCAAAATCTAAAATTTTCATTGCCTCCGCCGTACTGCCTTCTTGCATCGCATTTTGAATACTTTGCCAAGCAATCGCTTCTGCTGTTTCGCACTGCGTATAGACCGAACCCGTTTCTTTAAGATTGATTTTTGACTTTATACGTTTTAGTTTCCCTTGTTGATAAACAAATTCAGAATTGAGAAAATTGGTGTGTAATTGCTCAAAGATTTCTCGAATATCGTCGTTTTTTTTATTTGCAAATAATTGATAATCAATTACTTCTGTTGATTTGTAATCAAAATGATACAAAGAAAACAAGCCTTCTTTTTCAAGATAAATTTTGGTTACAGCGTTTAAAATTTCCTGCATAAAATAGCGATGTGCCAATGCCATAGCGTTATAATCATCTTTTCGGATAAGATTATAAGCCGCTAATTCTTCTTGCGAAAAAGGCTCATTTGTTGGATTTTGTGCTGTAATTTCCAACAAAAAATCGCGCATGATATTTTCTTCATGCCAAATTAATTGCAAAATTATATTCTGATTGCTCATACTATATTTCTATCAAACTTTCTAAAAACCCACTCCACCACAAAGTTACGAATTGTTTTATGAAATATTAAAATAATTTAATTTGTTTTTAAAATACTTCGCGGACGCATCAAAGGTTCGCCTTTATTCTTCCGATAGCTTCCTAAAATACCAAAAAAAACGTACTTTTGCACACCGAATTTGCAACTACTGCTCGGCATATTTTATTTTTATGAATACCTTACAACACGAAATTAGCAAACGCAGAACGTTTGGAATCATCAGCCACCCCGATGCTGGAAAAACTACCCTGACCGAAAAATTATTGCTCTTCGGAGGAGCTATCCAAATAGCAGGCGCAGTCAAATCCAACAAAATTAAAAAATCGGCAACCTCCGATTTTATGGAAATAGAACGCCAACGCGGTATTTCGGTCGCCACTTCTGTGATGGCTTTTGACTACAAAGACCTGAAAATCAATATTTTAGATACTCCCGGTCACCAAGATTTTGCGGAAGATACTTACCGAACTCTGACGGCGGTGGACAGCGTGATTGTAGTGATTGATGTGGCGAAAGGTGTGGAAACTCAAACCGAAAAGTTGGTGGCGGTCTGTCGCCGTCGCAACACGCCGATTATTGTTTTTATCAACAAACTCGACCGCGAGGGCTTGGACGCTTTCGACTTATTGGACGATGTGGAGCAAAAATTGGGGCTGAAAGTTTGTCCGTTGAGCTGGCCCGTCGGTATGGGACAGCGTTTTCAAGGTGTTTACAACCGCTATGAAGAAAAATTATGCCTTTTTCGTCCGCACGGAAAGCAAGAGGAGGAGGAAATTGTGACTTTTACGGATTTGAATAATCCCGCGCTCGAAGACTACATCGGCGAGCGCGCTGCCACAGAATTGAGAGAGGACACCACAGTTTTGGAAGAAGTGTATCCCATTTTTGATGAAAAAAAATACCGCGACGGAAAATTATCTCCTGTTTTCTTTGGCTCTGCCGTTAATAATTTTGGAGTAAAAGAGTTATTAGATTGCTTTATTCAGATTGCACCTACACCTCTGGCGCGCCACTCGGAGGAGCGAAATATAGAACCCGATGAGGAAAAATTCAGTGGTTTTGTGTTCAAAATTCACGCCAATATGGACCCCAAACACCGCGATAGGATTGCTTTTTTGAGAATCGTTTCCGGAAAATTTGAGCGCAACACCAACTACTTGCACGTCCGACAAAATAAAAAAATAAAATTTGCGAACCCAACAGCATTTATGGCAGACAAAAAATCGGTCATTGATGAGGCTTTTCCGGGCGATATTGTCGGTCTATACGATTCCGGAAATTTTAAAATTGGCGACACCCTTACCGAAGGCGAAACCCTGCACTACAAGGGAATTCCGAGCTTTTCGCCAGAGCAATTTCGATATGTCAATAACGCTGACCCCCTGAAAACCAAGCAGTTAGCCAAAGGATTGGAGCAGCTGATGGACGAAGGCGTGGCGCAGCTTTTTCACAGAGATTTCAATGGGCGGAGCATCATCGGCACGGTCGGCGCGCTCCAATTTGAGGTCATTCAGTATCGGCTGCAACACGAGTATGGCGCGTCTTGCACCTACGAACCCGTCCAACTGCACAAAGCCTGCTGGGTGCGCTGCGACGACCGCAAAGCCTACGAAGATTTTTATGAACGCCGAAAACGGGACATGGCAAAAGACAAGCACGGCGAACCCGTTTTTTTGGCAGAGTCGGCGTGGGTACTCCAGACTGTCCAAGAAAATCACCCAAAAGTTCAGTTTTTCTTTACCAGCGAAGGCTAATCTTTAATAAAAAAAACACTGAAAGGCGACTACGAAGTTTCGTAGTCGCCTTTCAGTGTTTTCAAGAAAAATGCAATTCAAAAAATACGCAATTAAGCGGTTGCTTTGTGTGCAGCAATAGCATCTTTTTTCTCCTGTGCTTGGATTGCTTGCGGACGCGGACGGGATTTTCCGTAAGAGCCACGCGTGATTTTTCCTTTTTTAGTTCTTTTATCGCCTCTACCCATGATGTTGGTCGGTTACTATTTTAGATGTAAATAAAAATATTTTCAAGGCTGCAAAGGTATTCTTTAATTTCGGTTTGGACAAATTTTTTCCAAAATTTGTTTCAGGTAAAAAATATTGGTGGCTGCTCAAAACTTTCTTTTTTCTCGCCACACGATGACTTTCTGGTGTAAAATTTTTGCGCTTTATAGTAGTTTTATAGTCATTGCCAATGACGTTTTCGGGGTTTTGCGGAGGAAGGGAAATGAGGGTGAGAAAAAGAATTACTGCTGATTAATTATTGTCAGTTAGCCAGCCTTTGTTATATACAATATTCTATAATGAGTATCTGCAAAGATTTACTTGTGATTATATAATGTTTGTAACTAATTGATTAGCAATTATTTATGCAACTAAAAATTAATCACTAAAACTAAAAACTAATTATGCTTTTTGGATCTTATGCTATTTTGATAACCTCTATTAGCGTATCATTCAAATGGTCGAAGTCGCTATCAGTAGTTATTAGCGGGATATTTAAAGCGTATGCTGTTGCTGCAATCCAGATGTCATTTTTGCCCATAGTTTTGTGAGAGTCTTTCAACAAGTTCCCATTATTGTCTTTTATTTTTCGCTTTGAATACGCATCAATTCGAGTGTATGCGCTTATAAGCATCTTGTCGTTGCTGGAAATGTTGATGTAAGTTATTTGGTTAAGAAATTTGTAGAGTGCGTCCAACTTTTTATCTCCCCAATTATTTTGGACACTGAATGATTCTATTTCAGCCTTTGTAACTACTGAAATAATAATATTTGGTTCGTCGTCAAACTCTTACAATGCTTCTAAACATTTTTTACCTGATTCGCTTTCTCTCACAATATGAATAAGCACACAAGTATCAATGATAATATTTTTCATCGGTGTGTATCATTTTGCATTTCAGCAAACTGCGCATCGGTTATTTCATTTTTTAATAGCCCGGATAAACTTTTGAGTGCTTGAAAAGAACTTGATTTTTTTTTCCGTTTTGATTGAAATAGAAGCTGTTGAGAAGCTGTCAATGCGTCAGGTTTTTTAGAAAAAAATTTATCCGCAGCATTGGGTTTGCCAAACTCTTGTATTTCGACAAAACTTAATTGTCCATTGGGTTTGTAATGAGCCATACCTGAAATAGTGACCCCTTTACCCATATAAGCAACTATTTTTTGTACCAAATCTTTGTTATTCGCAAATACATTCACAAAACCTTGTTCTGTTTGTAACCCTAATTTACCTTTTGAAACTTTCATTTCATCTAATTGCCCATTTATAATCACTCTTTGAGGTTCAGGAATACTGTTTTCCAACTGTTCAATGTTATGAAAATCATTTTTTGTTATCTTAACTTGTGGAATAGATCCTCTGTTTGCCAAGTAAAAAATTTCATTATCGCTGATGAAATTGGTTTTAAAACCCATAAGAGATTTTAGCAACGGTTTATCAAAGTCCCCCCAATTTTCGCTGTTCAACATACCCTGAAAAGAGTCAATAACCAAAGACATAGGTGTCATTTTTAATACTTCTTCTTTTGGCTTAAAAAAATCATATTGCTCGCCTTTGATTGTTTCAGAAAAGGTATTGGACTTTATTGTCAGTAAAGTCCCGTCTTTCGGATTTCCTGCAATTCCTTGAAGATGCATAGATAACGCTTTTTTGAGGTGCTTATCGGGCTTTATATCGCTAAACCCGCGAAGTCGCAACATTAATGCTTTTGCTGCAATATCTTTCGTGGACTTGGTCAGTTGGTTCAGCCTATCAAACTCAATTAAACCATTGTCTTCGTCTTCTCCTATTATTTTTATATCGTAATTCATTGTCTTTAATTTTATAAAATGGTTAAAATTCAATTTAAAGATAAAAAGAACATAGGTCTAAAAATCATTTTTTTCTTCTAACTTTGTTTAAGTTTCTATGTATTCATTGTGTCGTCCATAGAGAATTACCCAACTTATTTCATTCACCCAATCAATCATCTTAATTGCACAAAAAACGTATTTTCGAGCATAAAAGTTTATTTCGCCTACATCAGACCCAATATTTTAGCATATTTCAGCATTTCGCCTTGGTTGCTAATTTTTATTTTTCCAGTCAGCAATCCCATCATTGGGTTTATTTGCCCTGTCACGATGCCCATAATATTGGTATCTTTTCCACTTACCACACATTTTGGCTCACCGACGAGTCCATCTTGGACGGCACACACGCCG
>JAYWGG010000308.1:0-4032 GCA_043778415.1 Saprospiraceae bacterium | reverse complement strand
AAATATTAAGAAATAAAATAAAATGTATTATATTTACCCATTATTTCACTCAAACAAAACCCAGTAATTTATGAAAAAAGTAGAAACTAAAGACCTTGGACGGTCTTTGCAAAAAAACGTCTTCCACTTCAGCCCCGTGCGAAGTTGTGCGAAGTTGTGCGAAGTTGTGCATATCTTAAAATTTGCACAAATATACTTATTTCTTTTGACTTGTGCAAGTGCTGCGGCACAAAATTCTGACAGCACCAACACCAACGGCTCGAATGGCGGGGGTGCAGGTGGAGGTGGTACTTTCCCTATCAACACGCCTTTCTGCGGCAGCAACGCGCTCCATGAGCAACTCATGAACAGCGACAATGACTACAAGAAACAGTTCAACCTCATGAACGAAGTCATCTACAAAGCCTCCCAAGAGGAACACCAAAATCCACGGCTTCGGATGCCGCAGTACACGATTCCCGTTGCGGTCCATATTGTTGCGCCTCCCGGCACTCCCGTAGGCAGCGGCAACAACCTGACCGACGCGCAGGTAGAGGCGGGCTTGCAGCTGCTCAATCAGTCGTTTTCTAACTCGGGTGCTTTCTATGCAGCCAACGGCGTGGATGTAGGCATTCAGTTTTGTCTCGCTCGGCGCAAGCCCGACGGCAGCCCCAGCAACGGCATCACGAGAAGCTACAGCCCTTTGGTGGCGGACGGCGTTTGCGCACCCTTCGGCACGAGCGACGGCAATGGCGACAATGTAAAACAATTAGAAAACTGGGACTGCACGCAATATCTCAATATTTGGTTGGTCACAGACCTTCACAGTGCAGCTTTTGGCTGTAGTTTGGCGGGATTTGCTTATTTTCCGGGCGCGGCTTGCGGATTGGACGGTATCGTACAAGAAAGCCGCTATTGGGTCACTACCGACGGAACATTGGTAACTGCCCACGAAGTAGGTCACTACTTTTCGCTGTTTCATACCTTTCATGGACTCGAAACGGGTACTGGCTGCCTCAATGATGACTGTCTGCAAGACGGCGATAGAATCTGCGATACGCCGCCCGACGCAAGTAGTTCTTTTGCTCCCTGCAACACAAACTCCTGCCAAAGCGATAACCCCGACCTCCCCGACGACAACAGCAACACAATGGACTACAGCAGTTGTTCGCCTTTCCACTTCACGGCGGGACAGCAAATGAGAATGATCATGGCATTGGAGAACCTTCGGAGTTCACTCCTAAGTTCGTATGCTTGTCAGCCCGTTTATGGTTGGGACATTGCGATTGGTTTAGATAACGACTGTGGGGCAATCTGCCCGACCTTGCGACTACAGAATTTAGGCACGAATGTTGCCAACAGCATTTCGTTCAGGTATCGAATAGCTGGTGGAGCATTGCAAACATTCAACTGGACAGGCAGCTTGGCGGTCAATGCTTCCGTGTCTGTACAGTTGCCTTGTAGCAATACGGCACCGGGCAGCGTATCGTTGGTGGTTAATACCGTAAGAGTGAATGGCAACGAAGACGGCTACGCTGCCAACAGCGATATGAACACCGTTTACAATGTTTTTCCTGTACTTACGATAAGTTCCGTAGAGGTGAAGCCCAAGCACTGTGTGGTGGACGGTATGATCAAGGTGACTGCCACTGGCGGAATGGCACCCTACACGTTCCAGTTGAGCAACGGCTTGGTGCAGCCCAGTGGCAATTTTAATTTTCTTTATTCAGGCACTTATGAGGTGGTCGTCACCGATGCCAAGGGTTGCAAAGCTGTCCGGTCGAACCTTGTGGTCGGCGATGAGTGCAACAGCAACATTCCCGATGATTTTATTTTAGGCGGAACGCCAACATACTCGGGAGGCGGCTGTTATGTAATTACCCAAAATGCAAGATATCAATACGGGACTATCCTCAATAAAAAACAAATCAGTCTAAAAAATAATTTTGAAATTCGCTTTGAATTGAATTTGGGCAGTAAAGATGGAAACGGAGCAGACGGTATGTCTTTTATTTTGCAGAGGGATAAATCCAGCAATCAGGAATTGGGCTATGGTTGCAGTAACTCAGATTTTTGCGATAGCATAAAACCTTCCATTGCCTTGGAGTTTGATACATGGAGGGACGATCAGGGTCCGCTGTGGGATGTACCCGTAGGAAATTTCGACCATATGGCATGGATGGCGAACCGCGACCCCGACCACAGCCACAGCACCGCTCTGACATCAGCACAGCCGATTTTATTTAATGAGTTTAATAATGCTAAAAACGCAGAAGATGGTAACTTTCACAGCTTCCGAGTGACATGGAATGTGGCAGACAGCTTGCTGTTGGTGTTTGTAGGCTGCGACACTACGCCGCGCTTGACGCTTCGGAGAAATCTGATACGAAGTATATTCGAAGGGCAAGATTCTGTCTATTGGGGTTTTGGAGGCTCTACAGGTGGATCTTATAATTTGCAGCAGGTCTGCATCAAATATGTGTCGGCAGATACGGTAGCAGATGTGTCGGTATGCAGTGGTCAGGCGGTGCAGCTTTCTGCACCGAGTTTTTTTATGAGCTACCAGTGGAGTCCAGCCACAGGCTTGAGTAATCCAACTGTCCGACAGCCGATATTCAATGGCGCAGTCAGCACCCAATACGCCTTATTGATGAGCGATAGCTGTGGCAGTATCATACGGGACACGGTAAAAGTAGAAGTGATTAATTTTGACATCAGTGCGGCTTTCGCTTGCGACACCGCCAACAAAATTATCATCAGCCCAATACCTGCCAACACGACAGGCGTAGTGTATTCGATAGACGGCAGCAACTACACGCCCAATAATATTTTCAGAAATGTCCCTGCGGGAACGCAATATGTATATGCTCGGAAAGGAGATTGTCTGAAAAGCAAACAAGTATTTGCGCTCAAAGATTCGCTGATTGCGCAAACGCCTGTGACGTGCATCGGCTTGGGCAGCATCAGCGCGACCGCCACGGGTGGCACTCCGCCCTACCAGTACAGTCTGAACGGCGGTACGGCGCAGCCGACAGGTACATTCAGTCAGTTGCAGGCGGGCGTGTACGTCCTCAAAATCACCGATGCAGCAGGCTGCACGTTCAGCAAAAGCGTAACGATATTCAACGGTGCGTCCGTATTGAGTTTGGTCATAGACAGCAGCTCGGTTAGCAGTTGCTCCGCTCCGGGAGCGTTCTTGACCGTCCACGCGTCGGGCGGACAAGGTCCATATTTTTACAGCTTGGACGGAGCGACGGCGAGTTTTCAGAACACTTTTCTCAATTTGAGCATAGGCTGTCACAGCATCAAAGCGTTTGACAGCTTCGGCTGCAGCTCTCCGACGATTCAGCACTGCGTGAATACTTGCTCGAGCATCAAGTTGGATTCCGTAAAATACACCTGTGTCAGCACCGCTATTTCGTTTTGCGGCAAATTGATCATAGGCAGCAACAGCACTTTGAGCAGCTTGGTCTTGAATGTCATCAACTCCACCACGGGCGCAGTCGCATTGAGCCTAACGACCTATACATATACGGCAGCGACAGGCGTGTATTGCTTCAATCTGACCGCAGCCCAAGTGTCGCAGTTGGGAGCAAATAACCTATTAGTGACGGCGACGGCTACTATCACTACCCCGAGCGGCGGCATTCAGGTTTTGACCGCAAAAATACCGAAGTCTGCAACCGCAGCCGACATCAACAATGCCAACTGTTGCCCTGCGGGTAATTCTATCACCACAGTAGCTTCGGCATTGTGCTTGACAGGCAGCAACTACCAAGAGCGGGTGTTAAGGATGGATTTTCAACTTTTAGGCTTGCCGTCGGGTTGGAACTATTGTGGGGGAACGCCTCAACTGACTCTAACAGGAGCGTATTTCAACATAATAGGATATAATCCAAGTGTCAACGCTTTCGTAGGGTTTTTGCACATTAACGACCCAAGCCTCTGGATTAATTCGGGCTTTGCAATACAAGGGACGGTCAAAATATGTAAAAATGGACTGACTTGCCAACGCCCGATTACAATTACTCTCAACTCGGGTAATGCGATGAT
>JAYWGG010000307.1:0-13332 GCA_043778415.1 Saprospiraceae bacterium | reverse complement strand
TGTGTTTCGACTACGGGTTCGGTCCATTTCGCTGGGTTTGCACGTCGGGCGATAAGTCGGATTTGGATACTACAGACCGCATCGCCGCACAAGTGTTGCGCGAAATGCTCGTCGAAGCACCCATCGAAATCCAGCCACAACTCCGCGATAATCTCACTTGGATAGAAGCCGCCGACCACAATCTGCCCATCGTCGGCTCCAAATCACGCATACTTTATGCGGACGCAGAAGGACGAATTCGCATCGCCGAAGCCTTCAACAATGCCATTGCGACGGGAGAAATTACTGCGCCCATCGTGCTGGGGCGCGACCACCACGACGTGTCGGGGACGGACAGCCCGTACCGCGAAACGTCCAATATCTACGACGGCTCTCGATTTACGGCGGATATGGCGATACAAAACGTGATTGGCGACAGCTTTCGTGGCGCGACGTGGGTTTCTATCCACAACGGCGGCGGCGTAGGCTGGGGCGAAGTCATCAATGGCGGCTTCGGACTGCTGATAGACGGCTCGCCCGACGCAGCCCGACGCTTGGAATCCATGCTTTTTTGGGACGTGAACAACGGAATCGCACGGCGCAGCTGGGCGCGCAACCCCGAAGCCATCTACGCTATCCGCAGAGCGATGGACAGAAACCCACAGTTAGAAGTTACCGTTCCGTATTTGGCAGACGAAAATTTGGTACGGAGCGCAATAGACAGTAAAAAATAAACAGCTATTTTTTTAGTAAAAAAATGTTTTTGTTGAAACGTCAGTTTTGGGCTGCACAAATTCTTTCAGTTCCAAGAGTCCAATAAGTCTGTAACTGCGCCTTATGAATGTGTCTAAAATAAATCACTCCGCAACAGTTGTTCGTTATGAAATTAGCTTCTTCGACAAATCTTATTTGTGCATCGCTGCTTACGGGCGTGTATGATGTGAATAGAAATCAAGAACTTGCCAAAGATAATTTTGAGGCGATTCGGGTTTGGTACGATTCGGTAAAGTCGTTGGGTTTGAGTGCGGTAATATTTCATAATAATTTTTCGTCGGCAACGGAAAGTCTTTACACCACCGATGCTATTGGGTTTTTGAGGGTAGATTTTGATACTATTTACAATCCAAATATTTATCGGTATTTTATTTATAAAGATTTTTTGGAGTCGTACCAGAGCCAAATCGACAATGTGTTCGTGACGGATATTACAGATGTGGAGGTTTTGAAAAATCCGTTTGAAGAGGAATTATTTTTGGAGCGAAGCGAAGCACTGTTTTGTGGCGACGAACCCAAAAAATTGGACAATGAATGGATGAACGACCACTCGACGCACCTGCGCAACAACATAGATGGCTTTGCGGAGTACGAAAAAACCCACCAGCAAAGCCCGCTTTTGAATTGTGGCATTATCGGCGGAAACGTCGCCACTGTGCTGCGCCTGATGACCGAACTCGTGGCGATTCATCGTGCACACGCGCCAAGCAACCGCACCGCATACACGCTCGACATGGGAGCTTTCAACTACGCCGCCAGAACTCTTTTTGGGGACAATATAGCGCACGGAAGCCCCGTAAATACGGTATTCAAAGGTTACGAAACGGAGCGAAAGGATTGTTGGTTTCGGCACAAATAACGAATCGTAGGCTGCTCCCGACGCTCGGCGCGGGCTTTGGAGCATCAGATTTTAGACATCGCCGCTTTCTTTTTCGTATCCTTCGTAGTAGTAGGATTGCTCTATGCCCTTGAAAATAATTTCTCTGTTTTCTACATCGTCCGTCAGGTTTGCGGCGAGCAAAGTCCTCAACTCCAAGTCATTGACAGGGCTGCGCTCTATGGCTTGCAAATAAAGTGTTTTGTCCACAAACTGCCAATTCACGACTCTTCGTAGATTTTTTTTCAGCATCATATCCAACCATATCCGCATCGTCCTTCCGTTGCCTTCCATAAAAAGATGGGCGATGTTCATTTTCACATATTTTCCGATGATTTCTCCAAAAGTATCTTCGGGCATCTGCTCTATTTTTTCAAGAATCTCGTTCAGATACAAAGCTGTAGCGAACCTAAAACCTCCTTTAGAAATGTTTTGGGTGCGCACTTTCCCCGCAAAGCTGTAAAGTCCATCGAACAGATATTTGTGTATCGCCTGCAGTCCTTTGGTCGTACCAATTTCTATTTTGGCTATATCATTGGTATCAAACAAACGGTAGGCGTTTGCCAAACTTTCTTTGTCTATATTTTTCATTTTATGTTGGATACATTCCTCACGGAAAATTTGCGGCACAATACACCTGAAAAGTCGTGTTGCTTTGGCGCAAAAAGCTGCTTACAGTTTAGCTCAACCGCGCTCAATTCAGAGAGAAATTGATAGATTTAGGTGTCCGCCAAGACCGACTTCGATGATTTTTTGAAGTGTCGAGATGCGGACATCTTTTGTATTATTTTCGATTTTCGAAATGTATGCTTTGTTAGTTCCACACTTATCGGCGAGTTGCTCCTGCGTCATACCTTTTTCGAGCCGAGCTTCGTGTATCATTGCACCCAACTTAAAAGTCTGATAGCCTTTGTCAAAAGCATCTCTTTCAGGTGTCCCTTTTTGACCATACTGTTCATCAACGAACTGTGCGAGAGTCCGTGTATTGTTATTTGTCTTCATAATATGCTTTCATTATTTTTAAAGCTTTATTAATTTCTTGCTTCGCAAAAACTTTTTCACTAAAATTTCAAATAGTATTTTACGCCAAGTTGGTGTCTTTTCAGACGTGCCTTGTAGAAATTCAAGTTTTTGCAAAAAAACCTATCCTCCCAACACCCTTCCCCTTACGCCGTCGCCTTAAACTTCTTATACGCCGCCGTCAATCGGGGTACAATCTCGAACAAATCACCGCAAACGCCGTAGTCGGCAGCTTTGAAAAACGGTGCTTCGGGGTCTTTATTGATGACCACCATTACTTTGGAGTTGTTTACGCCCGCAAGATGCTGGATAGCTCCCGAAATACCGATGGCGATGTAGAGGTTCGGACGAATCGCTACGCCCGTCTGCCCAACGTGTTCGTGGTGAGGTCGCCAGTGTGCGTCCGCTACGGGGCGCGAGCAAGCGGTGGTAGCGTTCATCGCTGTCGCCAAGTCTTCTACGAGTCCCCAGTTTTCGGGACCTTTCATGCCGCGACCTGCCGACACGACGAGTTCCGCCTCCGGCAACGGCACGATGCCTTCTACGGTTTTTACGGATTGCACCCGTACGCGCGCCGACGGAACGGAAATATTGAGTGTTTCTACCGCCGCATCGCTGCCCGTCGCGTCTGGGCGAAGAGCGTTGCCCGCCAAAGACAAAATCTTGACATCGGACGTGATTTGGTATTCTGCAATCGCTTTTCCCGAAAAAACACTTTTGGTAACTTTCAGATGATTGCCGTCTATGGTCGGCAGAGCGTTCACGCCAGCCACAGAGCCAGCGTCCAAACGAGCCGCCAAACGTCCCAGTATTGACCTGCCAGTCGAAGTATGCGCCATGATTATCAGCTTTGCGCCCAGCTGCTGGGCGGCGGCGGCGATTACGCTCCCAAAAACTTGACTGTCGAAGGCGTGAAGTCCGCCGACGTTATAGACTTTGGACGCGCCGTATTTTCCGAGTTCGGCGGCATTGGCTACGTCGCCAAGTGTGAGTGCTGCGCAAGAAGTTCCCATCAAGTCAGCCACTTTTTTGCCATAAGTAACCGCTTCCAATGCGGTTTTTTTGAATTGTCCCTTCGGACTTTCGACATATACTAAAACCATGATTGAGTTATTTTATTTTTATTTGAATTAAAATATTTTTGAGAAATTAAGAAAAATAAGATGCCTAATTTTTTTTAAAAAAATAGAAAATTTACTTTTTCCCGTTCCTAAATCACTTTTGCTTCTTCGTGCAAGAGTCGGACGAGTTCGTCCATATCGTCTGCTGCTATCATTCTCACAGATGTTTTTTGCTTCGGAAGTTCGTAGCGAATGACGGTGGACGGGTCGCTGAAAGCTACGGACGGGACGACGACGAGCGGCTTTGTTTTTGCCATCATAATGCCGCGCATATTGGGGATTCGTTGCTCCGCCATGCCTTTGGCGGCACTTATCACGAAAGGCGTTTCGACTTCCAATACTTCCGTGCCGCCTTCAATATCGCGCTCGACGGTAGCGGTAGAGCCGTTCAGGTCGAGTTTGTTGGCGTAAGAAATGTAAGGCATATCGAGATATTCGGCGAGCATTGCGCCTACTTCCGAGCCATTGTAGTCAATCGTTTCTTTGCCCAAAAAGACGAGATCGAAGTTTTGGGTTTTGGCGTATTCGGCGATTTGTTTGGCGACGCAAAGCGCGCTTTGTGGGTCAATGTCTATCCGCACCGCATCGTCGGCCCCGATGGCGAGTCCTTTGCGAATCACGGTTTCGTTGTCTGCCGTCCCGACGTTGATGATGCTGACGGTGCCGCCCAAAGTTTCTTTGAGTTCGAGGGCGCGGACGAGGGCGTACCACTCGTCGTAGGGGTTCATAATGTACTGAACGCCAGCTTCGTTAAACTCTTTGCCGTCGGCACTAAAAGAAATTTTAGAAGTAGTGTCGGGCGTTTTGCTGATGCAAACTAAAATTTTCATACAAAATATTGTGGTTGGAAAAAATTTAAGAATGAGAGAAATAAGTAATTCATTTTTTCTCCATTCTTTACTGCTGCAAATATATATCTTTTTTACAAAAAAATGAAATTTAGCGAAATTTCGCTAATAAAATATTAATTAGCTTTCTAATGCACAAACCTATCAAACCACAACATTTTTTCATACTTTTGGTTTTAATTTTAGTAGCCGATTTTTTATGCAAAAGTTAGATATTTTAGCGATAGGTGTCCACCCCGACGATGTGGAGTTGGGCGCGAGCGGCACACTGCTCCAGCACATTGCTTTGGGACATTCAGTCGGGCTGCTCGACTTGACGCGCGGAGAACTCGGCACTCGTGGAAGTGTGGCAATTCGGCTCGCAGAAGCCACTGCCGCCGCCAGCCTGATGGGCGCGATTGTGAGAGAAAATGTGGCAATGGCGGACGGTTTTTTTGAACATACGGAAGAAAATTTACTCAAAATCATCAGGGTCGTGCGTCGCTATCAGCCCAGCTTGGTGCTTGCCAATGCCATTCGCGACCGTCACCCCGACCACGCTCGGGCTGCCAAACTGACTGCCGACGCTTGTTTTTTGTCGGGCTTGCGGCGCATCGAAACTTTTGAGGACGACGGCACAGCGCAAGAATGTTGGCGACCGAGCCGCGTGTTTCACTACGTCCAAGATGAATATATTGAGCCAGATTTTGTTTTTGACATCACTCCGTTTATGGAAAAAAAGTTAGAATTAGTGCGCGCTTTCAAGTCCCAATTTTACGACCCCAACTCGGAGGAGCCGTCGTCGCCTATTTCGAGCCGTGAATTTATGGAGTTTGTAGTCGCTCGTGCCCGTGAGTTGGGCAGACCTGCGGGCTTTGAATTTGCCGAAGGCTTCAACGTAAGTAAGACTTTGGGAGTCAAAAACCTTTTTCAGATTTCTTAAAAAAAATTCATCAGAGTTGTTAAAATCTGCTTTTTCTCAAAATTAATATTGTGCCAAAAGTGATTATTCAATAATTTTGTGCTTTATTTGCACTAACATTTGTTAGCAACCAAACATTTTAAACACACTGCCTTTATGAAATTTGATGTCCATACTCTTACTGTTGGGTTTTTGCTGTCTTTTTCGCTCTCTGCGATGTCCCAAAATACATCTTCTACTTGGTGTCAAGATACCAACGAGTCGGCTATGCGACTTGCGCCCAATGCCAAACGATACATCAAAGCGAGCCATTATCGGGTGCTACAAATTTCTATTGCGGACTTAAAAAACAAATTAAATTCCCCGTCCGCAGTGTTGGATTTTCCGCTGCCCGACGGGAATTTTGAAAAATTTGATGTTGCTTATTCGCCAGTTATGGCAGACGAATTGGCAAAAAAATATCCTTCAATCCGTACTTACGCAGGTCAATCCGTCCGCAACCCGTCCCATTCTATTCGCTTCGACATAACGCCAAAAGGCTTTCACGCTATGTTGTATCTCAATGACGAAACGGTTTTTATTGACCCTTACAGCGACAGCGATATTTTAAATTATATTTGTTACTACAAAAAAGACTTTTTACTCCAAAAAGCGACTTATCCCTGCCAATTAGAATCCAAAGAAGAAGAAAAATTACCGCTCGACCACTCGCAACTTTCGGGTAATCCGACGAACAGCCGAACCGAAGAATCTTTTGGCTGCAACGCTCCGCTCCAACTGCGCACCTATCGCTTGGCAGTGTCTTGCACTGGCGAATACGCGCAATTTCATTATGCAGGAATCCCCGCCGACAGCATTGACGCTCGCCGTGCTGCCGTTTTGTCCGCAATAGTCACGTCCGTCAATCGAGTTAATTCTGTCTATGAGCGCGACCTTGCCGTTCATTTCAATTTGATAGCCAACAACGATGTTTTAATTTTTCTCTCTGCTGCTACCGACCCTTACACCAACGATAATTCGGGTACGCTCATCGGGCAGAGCCAAACGGTGATTACCAATACGATTGGAAATGCTAATTTCGATGTTGGGCATACATTCAGCACTGGCGGCGGCGGTTTGGCAGGTTTGGGCGTAATCTGCCAAAATGGTGAAAAAGCAAGCGGCATCACAGGCACAGACAGCCCCGTCGGCGACCCTTACGATATCGACTATGTGGCACACGAACTTGGGCATCAGTTCGGCGGCGATCACACTTTCAACAGCAGCACGGGTGCTTGCACCACCAATCGGGTGGGAAATGTCGCCTACGAAGTAGCAAGCGGCGTGACCATTATGGCGTATGCAGGAATTTGCTCGCCGCAAGATTTGGCTCCCAACAGCATTGACAACTTTCACGCAGCCAGCTTGAATCAAATGCTGACCTACATAAACAATGCCGAAGGCAACAACTGCCCCGTAAAAACGGGTTCTAATATAGCACCACAAATCAACAGCGGCATCACCGCCAATTTATTTATTCCTAAAAAAACGCCTTTCGTGCTGGACGCAACGGCGAGCGACATCGACGGCGACACGATTACCTACTGTTGGGAGCAGTGGGATTTGGGAGCGGCAGGCAATATCAATGCCGCCTCTACGACAGCACCTATCTTCCGTCCGTTCAGCCCCACGAAGGATTCGTACAGGTATTTTCCAAAACTTTCTGATATTTTGACCAATGCGACTACCTACGGCGAAGTGTTGCCTGCGGTGGCTCGAAAACTAAAATTCCGACTTACTGTGCGCGACAACCGTTTGGGAGCGACGGGCGGCGGCGGCGTATGTTGGGCGGATTATCAGCTCAACGTGAGCGGCACTGCCGGACCTTTCGTGGTGACCAACCCAAACAATGGAACGGAAATCTGGAAAGCCAACAACTACGAAAAAGTCGTTTGGGACGTAGCCAAAACCGACCTTGCGCCCGTGAGTTGCAAATTGGTCAATATCAAACTTTCGATAGACGGCGGGCAAACTTACCCTTTTACGTTGGCAAGCAACATCGCCAACGACGGCTCGGAATATGTATTAGCTCCCGACACCGTTTCGACGCTCGCACGCGTGCGTGTAGAAGCAGTAGGAAATATTTTTTTAGATGTTTCGGATAAAAATTTCAACATCAAAAAACCAACTTCGCCCAAATACGGCTTGGGAATATCGCCGTCTTTCAAGCAAATCTGTTTGCCGTCAGCCGATACGATTGTGTTGAATACCGTTTCGTTGTTGGGGTATGACAGCCTCGTGACGTTCAGCGTTTTGTCGGGACTTCCAAACGGCGCAACCGCTAATTTCGTCAGAAATCCAGTCTTGCCTTCCGAAAGCACACAACTAACTTTGGACTATGGCAACATCAACAGTAGCAGCCTTGACACACTGGTAATCGAAGCCATTGCCGCAGGCGGCGATATGCTGTTACGGACAGTCGTTTTGAAAATAATCGCCAATGATTTTTCTGCCTTGCAAACTTTTCAGCCCGCCAACAACGAGTCGGGCGTGTCGCAGTTGCCCATTTTCAAATGGCGCAAAACACCCAACGCCAATTTTTATGAAATACAAATAGCCACCAATCCGTCATTCGATGCTGCATCTATCGTAAAAAATGTGAGCAATCTGTTGGATACTACCTATACTATCACGACCTTGCTGGATATTAGCAAACTCTACTTCTGGCGCGTGCGACCCGTCAATGAGTGCGGACAAGGGGCATTTACGGACATCGCTACTTTTTATACCAAGCTGTTCGCTTGCGTAAAATATGCGAGTCAGAATGTCCCGTTGGCAATCTCTCCATCGGGTACTCCGACGATTGAATCTACCGTCATAGTGACGGCTGGCGGCATCATTGGTGACGTAAATGTTTCAAAATTCAAAGGAAGCCACGAGTTTTTTAAAGACTTGGACGCACGCCTCATCAGCCCTGCTGGGACGGAGGTAAAACTTTTTGCCAGCGTCTGCGGCAATACCAACGGAAATTTTGACTGTATTTTTGACGACCAAGCGGCGAGCGTCATTGCTTGTCCGCTCAATAATCTCAAACAAGTGCAGCCACAGCAAGCACTTTCAGCTTTCAATGGCGAAAATAGCACGGGAACGTGGAAGCTCCGCATCAAAGACCAAGTGGGGACAAGCGGCGGCGAACTTTCTGCATGGGAACTCCAGCTTTGCGGAAATGTAATCGCGAATCCTCCAGTGTTGGTCAAAAACGATACTCTGGCAGTCGCGCCCAGCAAAGACCGCTATGTGAGCAGCGATTTTTTGTTGGTCACAGATGCCAATAACAGTCCCAATCAACTGACTTACACAGTGGTTCGTGCGCCAAAATACGGTCAGCTATTCCCGACGGGTAGTTTGCAGCCGTTGGTGGCGGGCGCAAAATTCACGCAAGGCAACATCAACAGCAACCAAATACGTTATAAACACGACGGCAGCAACAACAACGATTTCGATTCGTTTCTTTTTGTGGTAGAAGACGGCGAGGGCGGCTGGATAGGCACCACGCAGTTCAATATCAAAATGGACATCAGCGCACCCGTCAGCACGTCGGAAACAAATAACTTGGCGGATAGATTTTACTTGTACCCAAATCCGTCGAGCCAAGAATTTCAAATCGGCTGGGAATGGAGCAGTGAGCCGAAACAAATGTCCGCGACCGTCTTTAATTTGCAAGGGCAAATCCTTGAAAACGTTGCATTGGTCGAAAAAAATCGTACTTTTAAGACAGATAAGCTCCCAAGCGGTATTTACTTGATAAAAATTCAGACGGAAAAGACGAGTTTTGTAAAGAAAATCGCAGTAGAAAGATAAGAAAACTTTTTTCAATATTCAAAATCGAATGGGAAAGTACATCAATCCATACACTGATTTTGGCTTCAAAAAGCTCTTCGGAGAGGAGGCGAATAAGGATTTGTTAATTGATTTTTTGAATCAGTTGCTGCCGCCGCGCCACCAAATTGCGGACTTGAGCTTTCGCAATCTCGAGAATCTGTCGGATTTGCCAGAAGAGCGGAAAGCGGTTTTTGATATTTATTGTAGGGCGACTTCGGGTGAACGATTTGTGGTAGAAATGCAGAAAGCGAAGGTAAAAAACTTCAAAGACCGAAGTTTGTTTTACTCGACTTTTCCAATCCGCGACCAAGCGCAGCGCGGCGAATGGAGTTTTGAGTTGGAAGCGATATATTTTGTAGCAATTTTAGATTTTGAATACGATGAAGCGGAGGAGCGGCGCAAATTTCGGCGAGATATTGCACTAAAAGACCAAGACGGCGACTTATTTTTCGATAAATTGCATTTTAGATTCCTTCAAATGCCGTTGTTCAAAAAACAAGAGCATGAATTGGAAACAAAGTTCGATAAGTGGTGTTATTTTCTAAAGAACTTGGTGGATTTTGACCATATTCCGAATATTCTAAACGAACCGATTTTCCAAAAAGCCTTCGGGACGGCGGCATTGGTAAATTTGACATCGGAGCAGCGCAGCAATTATGACCGAAATTTGCTCGACTACTGGACTGCAAAAAGCGTCCTCGAAACCGCCATAGAGGCGGCTGTAGAGAATAACAAACTCGAAATCGCTGAAAATGCAATATCACAAGGCTTCGACGATGCTACTATTGCGAAACTAACGGGTCTGGCGTTGGAACAAATTAAAAAACTACGACTCTAAAATATTTCTATAAAAAAAATACTAATTCAACAAATAAATATGAAACAACTATTTCTATCACTCGTCGTTGGCTGTCTGGCAGCAGTGACTTTGCAAGCCCAAAACGCGGCTAACTTTTGGACAAACGCTGCGGCTAACGAAATTCCTGCCGCTGTGCGCAGCGCACAACCTTTCCAGTTGGAGCATCAGCGCGACCTGCGACTTGACTTGGGCGCACTCAAAGCCGCCCTTCGCAACGCTCCGATGGAAGCAACTGCGGCTGCCAAATCCAATCCAGTATTGCTCACGATGCCGATGGCAGACGGCAGCAACGAGATATTTGAAATCTACGAATCGCCTGTGTTGGAGCCTGCGCTTGCAGCGCGCTACCCGATGATAAAATCTTTCGCAGGACGCGGACTCAACGACCGCTACTCGATGATTCGGTTCGATTATGGTACCGAAGGCTTTCACGCTATCATTCGCAGTGCTACGCGCGGCGAAGCCTACATCATGCCTGCTGCGTCTGGGCAAGAAACATTCTATACCGCTTATTTCAGTCGCGACCACAAGTTGGAAGCCGACCGCTTGCTGCAACTTTCTTGCGGCAACGAATTCGACGGAGCAACCGCTAATCTGCACGAAACAGGAATTTTGAAAAGTGCGGAGCGCAGCCCCGATACAATCCTCGACCTCCGTACTTACCGCATCGCGTTGAGCTGTACGGGAGAGTTTGCTTCACTTCACGGCGGCACCAAAGTGGGCGTAGTGTCAGCGTTCAACACGATTATCAACATCTGTAACGCCATTTGGCAGTCCGAAGTAGCAATGAAAATGCTCATAGTCAGCAGTGACAATCTAATATTTTTGGCGGGCGCAACAGACCCTTACACAACACCCAATCAAGGAAAATTATTGGTCAATCAAAACCTGAATATTTATCCCAACCTCATCAATGCGGCGGATTATGATACGGGATTTTTACTCACTGGCTGTTGCACAGACGTAGGCGGAGTAGGTCCGTTTGCAAGTTTTTGCGCAGCACCCAACAAAATGGTTGGCGTAGCTTGCCAGTGCCAACCGATTACGGATAATTTTTTCATCAATACTTTGGTGCATGAGATTGGACACAAAATGACCGCTCGCCACACCATGAACAACTGCGCACAGTACAACGACCAAGTAGATACCCCCAACGCCTACGAACCCGGAAGTGGCTCTACCATTATGTCGTATGCGGGTGCTTGCGCCGCCGACAATATACAGCAAGATGCCGCCGAATACTATCACGTCAATAACTTGGAGCAGATTATCGACTTCACACGCACCGATGGTGGAAGTCTTTGCACGGGAATTGTCACCGTCAATAACAATATCCCGGTGGTTACTATTCCGCTACAAAATAATTTTTATATTCCTATTTCGACACCGTTTCAGCTGACTGGCTCTGCCACCGATGCCGATAATGATGCACTGACTTACTGTTGGGAGCAGTATGACTTGGGAGCTTCTACATCTCTCAGTGTGCCGGGACAGACTTCGCCTTTGTTTCGTTCTTTTCCGCCTACTTCGAGTTCGACTCGAGTATTTCCGAGATTGTTGAGTATTCTCAATAACTCGACGTCGCCCGTAGAGCAGTTGCCAGCCAATAGCCGCGACCTTAATTTCAGAATGACTGTTCGCGACAACAATCCGACGGCAGGCGCAGCAGTTTGGGAGCAAATAAAATTCAAAGCTACGGCTACGGCTGGACCGTTCAGAGTGGTGTACCCAAATGCAGATATTGATACCTTGACAGCAGGGAATTACGAAGAAATAAAATGGGACGTAGCCAACTCCGATAACAATTTGGTAAAATGTAAGAAAGTAAACATAAAACTTTCGATTGATGGCGGATTCAATTACCCGATAACCCTTGTCGCTAATACCGACAACGACGGCTCGCAGGTAGTTTTGATTCCTACTAATGCCGTTACTGTGGGCGCGCGCGTTCGTGTGGAAGCTGCGGACAACATATTTTTTGACTTATCGAATAAAAATTTTACGATACAAGCCGCGCCAGATACCAGTTTTTCGACCGCCATATATCCCGATAATCAGCGTGCTTGTTTGCCTACCAATATCGTGTATGAGTTGAAAAGCGCAGCGACGTTGGGCTTTTCTGAAAATATTACTTTCAGTGTGTTGAGTGGATTGCCGGCGGGTGTTACAGCCGCTTTTGCGAGCAACCCAACTCCTGCTGGGCAAGATGCCGCGATGACCTTGACTATCCCGAACGGGACGGCAGAAGGAAACTACAATGTGATAGTGCGAGGCAGCTCCGCAAGCGGCAAAACGGCGGACAGAACGATAAAAATCCGTGTAGTTTCTAATAATTTTAGCACATTAGCGACCACTGCGCCTGCCGACGGTGCGGCGGGAATTTCTACCCTTCCGTCCTTCACTTGGGCAGGAGCGACAGATGCGGACAAATACCGTTTTCAGTTGGCTACCAATCCGTCTTTTGCTACGACTTTGGTAGATACGACTATCGCAGGAACGAGTTATAATTCGACGATTATTTTGACAGAAAGCACGATTTACTACTACCGTGTGTTGGGGATTAATGAATGTCAGGCGAGCGATTTTACGGAAACGAAGTCATTTGAAACCGTTAGTTTGAGTTGCTCTACGTTCAGCAATAGCACTCCGATTAATATTTCGGCATCGGGTATGCCGACTATCGAATCTACGATTAACATTCCGACAGGTGGCGCATTGAGCGATGTAAATATATCAAAATTCGAGGGAAACCACGACTTTTTTAAAGACTTGGAGGTGCGCCTCATCAGTCCAGTAGATACTTCGGTACTTTTATTCAAGAGCGTTTGCGGCACTACGGGCAATTTTAGTATCGGGATTGACGACCAATCACCCAGCGCCATCAACTGTCCGCCGACGAATGGAAAAATATGGAAGCCTGTCGAGCAGTTGGCAAAATTCAATGGACAAAATGCACAAGGTACATGGAAACTCCGCATCAGAGACCAAGTAGGGACGAGCGGCGGACAACTGACCAAGTGGGAACTCAAAATTTGCTCCAGCGTAAGTTTGAGCGGACCGTTTGTAGTAAAAAATGATACGCTACCCGTCGC